>NZ_JBEXUP010000195.1:0-13839 GCF_040614375.1 Nonomuraea sp. NPDC005983 | reverse complement strand
GTCGGGGTCGGCGAACACGCGCGGGTCGCGGTTGGCCGAGCCGATCGCGGCCGTGACGGCCTCGCCCTTGGGGATCGGCACGCCGCCGATCTCGACGTCCTCGCGCGGGTAGCGGGGAATGGTCAGCAGCTGCGGCCCGCACCAGCGCATCAGCTCCTCCACGGCGCGCGGCATCAGGCTCGGCCGCTCGCGCAGGACGGCGAGCTGTTCAGGGTGGGCGAGCAGGGCCTGCACGGCGTTGGCGACGAGGTTCGTCGGCGTCTGCCCGGCCAGGACGAGGTTCCAGACGAGGGTCACCATCTCGGTGTCGCTGAGCCTGTCGCCGTCTTCCGCCTGGACGCGGATGAGGCCGGAGAGCAGGTCGTCGCCGGGCTCGTCCTTGCGGCGCGCGACGGCCGCCTTGGCGCCGGCCATGATGCCCGGGATGGCGTCGGCGAGGGCCTGGCCGTGGCCCGACGCGACGGCGGCGCCGTACTCGCGCCAGCGGGGCCGGTCGGAGGCGGGGATGCCGACCAGCTCGCAGATCACCTCGATGGGCAGCGGCCGGGCGAAGCGCGCCAGCAGGTCCACCGCGCCGTCCTCGACCCCATCCTCGACCCCATCCTCGACATGGCCGGGCAGCTCGTCGAGCAGGGCGTCCACGATCGGCTCGATCCTCGGCCGGAACTCGGCGGCGCGCCGCGCGGTGAAGGCGGGCGAGACCAGCCTGCGCAGCCGCATGTGCTCGGGCCCCTCCATCTCCTGCATGGTCCGCATGTAGGCCTGGCAGTCGTCGGGGACGTCGGGCCGCATCATGAAGCTGGCCGCGTTGAGCTCGAAGCGCGGGTCGCTCAGCATCGCCCGCGCGTCCTCGTGGCGCGTCACGGCCCACATCGAGAAGCCGGGGGCTCGCAGCCGCGCCAGCGGCGCCTGCTCGCGGGCGCGCCCGTAGACGGCGAAGGGGTCGTGCAGCAGCTCGGGGCTGGTCAGGTCGATCTCGGGGACGGTGTCCATCGCGCCTCCATTTCAAATGTTAAGACCAGATGCTCTAATCATGTGAATGGCGACGGTATCTTGTATCCGGATCGACGGCAACGCGGCGAGGAGGACGATGGGCCGGCTCACCAGGGCGCAGACCCAGGAGCGCAACCGCGCCAAGGTGCTGGCCGCGGCCAGGGACGAGTTCGCCACGCGAGGCTTTCGCGACGCCAGGATCGACGACATCGCCGAACGCGCCGAGCTCACCCGCGGCGCGGTCTACTCCAACTTCCCCGGCAAGCGCGCCCTGTACTTCGCGGTCCTGGCCCAGGACGCCGAGCACGCCTCCGACCCGCCGCATCCGGAGCCGGGCCGCACCGCCCGCCAGGCGCTCGGCGCGTTCGCCCGCGCCTGGGTCGCCCGGCTGCCCCTGGCCACCGACCAGCAGTACGGCCATGCCCGGATCGGCGTGGACCTGTTGCCGGAGGTCCTCGCCGACGAACGCACCCGGCGGCCGTTCGCGCAGCTGACCAAGCTCCAGGCGATCCTGCTCAGCCTGGCCCTGGAGCGGCTGAGCCCCGGCGGCCGCCTGGTACGGGTCGCCGAGACCGCGCTGACGACCCTGCACGGCGCGAGCCAGCTGGCCGCCGCCGCGCCCGGCTTCCTCGAACCCTTCAACGTCGTGAGGGCCTGCGAGCAGCTGGCCGACCTCGACCTCGGCGACGGGTGGCAGCCCGCGCACCTGCCGCACGTCCCGCGGGCGCGCCCCGTCGCCGAACCGTGGTCGCCGCCGCCCGCGCTCGACGCCGTCCGCGGCGAGCCCGCGCGGCTCACCGATGACGGCGTGGTCGCGATCCTCGGGCTGCACCGGCTGGGCGCCGTGGAGGAAGCGGTGCGCGCCGCGCCCCCCGGCGCCGCCGTCACCGCCGTCCTCGTCACCAGCGCGCCCGACGAGCTGGGGCCGCTGACCCGGCTCCTCCTCGCCGAGCTGCGCGCCTTCCTGCGCCAGGCCTTCCCGCCTGCGGCGTGGCCGCGGCTGCGGGTGGTCTGCGACGAGCCGGGCGTGCTCGCCGCCGCGGCCGGCGTTCCCGCCGTCAGCGACGAGACCGAGACCGCCGTCCGCGTCGAAGGCGGACGGATCGTCGCCCGCGCCGACGGCTACGGCGCCTGCCACGCGGCCGCGTCCAGCCAGAGCGCCCCGGTCAGGCGCCAAGCGTAGCTGAAACAGCCCATGCCCAGGCCGATGGTCAACGCCGCCAGCGCGGGCCGCGCGTGACGGCGACCCAGGGCGGCGGTGTGCCGTGGGCAGCCGCAGCGTGCGGGGGCGACACCAGGATGGCTCGATCGCGTGCCGGTAGGGTCGCGGCATGCCTGATCACCGTTTCGAGCTGGTCTGCGAGATCGAGCCGCCCACCCGTCCCGACCTGACGCGGGTACGCCACCAGATCGGCGTGCTGAGCCCGGTGGCCGACTCCTTCCTCATCCCCGACAACCACATCGGGCGAGCGACCGTGTCGAGCGTGGCGGTCGCGCACGAAGTGCAGGCGATGGGCGCCCGGGGCATCGCGTGCCTGAACTCGCGCGACCGCAACCTGCTCGGGCTGCGCAGGGACCTGCTGACGGCCGCCGCGTACGGGGTGGAACGGTTCCTGTTCGTCTACGGCGACAAACCCACCGCAGGCGGGCGCACCAGCGAGCTGACGGTGCGAAGCATGATCGAAGAGGCGCGCGGCACGGCCGGGGACCCGGCCTTCGCCGGCAGCCCGTCCTTCCAGGTCGGGGTCACGTCCGGGCTGCGTCCGGTGCCCGCCTGGAAGCGCGCGGCGGACTTCGTGTTCGTCCAGGTCAGCTACTCGCTGGAGGCGCTGCTTCGCTGGCGCGAGAGCGTCAGCCTGGACGTCCCCGTCTACGCAGGGGTGATGGTGCTGGCCAGCGCGGGCATGGCCCGCAATCTGGCGGCCGCCATCCCCGACATCGACATCCCCGATCACCTGGTCGAACAGGTGGAGCGGGACCGTGACGCCGGGGTGGAAGCGGCGTGCGAGCAGGTCCTGGCCATCCGCGACAGCGGTGCCTTCGACGGCGTGCACCTGGTGCCGGTCAGCCGGTACCGGCAGGTCGCGGCACGTCTCGAACAGACCTGGTGAACGCTCGCGCTCGCTGAGCCGGGCGAGCACGCCTCCTGCCTGATCGCCTGGCGTGCGCGTACTGCCATCGGGGGTGTCGCCGAGCGCCGGACGACCAGTCCCGCCAAGCCGGACCACCCGGCTCCTCTTGGCGGGACTGGTCGTCCGGCTGCCAATAGAGGCCCGCTGAGCTGGGCGAACTCAACCGCGGGCGTGGAGTGGCTCACCTGCGCCGGCCCTTCTGGCGGATCTTGATCTGCCGCATGTCCGTCACCGCGACCCGCAGGAGGTGGTAGGCGTGGCCGTGCGCGTCCAGCGCTGCGACGGCCTTACGGGTGGCCTCGGGCTCGCCGTCGTCGGGGCCCGCGGGCGCCTGGCAGCGGAAGGTGAACGCCGAGAAGCTCCCGTCGTGGGTGAAGGTTCCCTCCTCGGTGAACGCGGTGGCGCCGGCGGCCTGGACGGCGGCGCGCCCGACGTCGTCCAGCCCGTCGAACTTGCCCCAGATCATCACTCGGAACACGGTCAGTCCTTTCGTAGGGCATAGGTGAGCATGCGCTCGCCGAGCACGTCCTCGGCGGCGTCGAGCAGTTCCAGCACGGCCTCGGCGATCACGTCGGAGCTCTGGCCCGCCGAGGTGCGCCGGCCGATCTCCTGCAGGACCAGGGAGTGCAGCGAGCCGAGTTGCCAGGCCACCACGCGGGGGAGCGGGTCGTCCGGCGCGGCGCCGGTCTCCTCGGCGAGCGTGGCGGCGAGCGCGTCGGTCATCTGATAGCCGAGGTCTTCCAGCCGTGCGGTCAGCGTGGGGGCGGCCCGCATCATCTCCAGGAAGCGGCCGAATCCTTCGGTCAGCCCGAGCCTGCGGTCGCGGCGGCGTGCCTCCTCGCGCAGGTGCTCCAGCACCGCCCGCGCGGCGGACGTGCCGGGCGGGCGGGCGCGCACGATGTCGGCGAGCCGCTGGGGGGAGGCCTCGTCCGGCGGCAGGACGAGATCCTCCTTGGCTTCGAAGTAGTTGTAGACGGTGTTGACCGACACCTCCGCCGCCGCAGCGACCTCGGCGATGGTGACGTGGTCGAAGCCGCGCTCCACGAACAGGCCGGTGGCCACCTCGGTGATGCGCTGCCGCGTCTGCCGCTTCTTGCGCTCCCGCAGCCCCTCTGTCATGGCCAGAAGCCTAACCGCACTGCAAACATCAAGTCGACTGCAAATTTGCCATGGACTCTGCTTGTATCATGCCCCCGGGAACGGACGGCCGGTTAGACCGCTGTCACAGGGTCCCGGGGAAGCCGGGGAGCACGAGGTGGAAGAAGCCCTGAGCGGTGTAGGTGGCGAGCTTCCTGGCCTTGCCCGTCTTGACGTTCAGCGCGTAGGCCGTGAAGGGAGCGTAGGAAGGGTCGAAGCTCGGCGCAGGGGCGTCGACGTCGCGCTTCTTGCACACCAAGGGGGTGGCGAGGGCGATGATCTCTTGAGGGCCGGTCCAGCTGCGCAGGTAGACGGAGTTGCCGGTCATGGACAGGCCCCGCACGGGGACCCTCCGGAGCACCTTGCCGCTCTCCCGGTCCAGGTGCACGAGCTCCTCGCCGCGTCTCAGGCATCCGGTGGCGCCGGGGACGCTCACGCTCTCCACCGCGATGATGCTCTTCCCATCGGGACCGAGCCCGCCGACCAGGTAGTGGCCGGCGACGTCGACGGTCCTCGCATTGCTGGCCGTGGAGGTCTGCCAGAGGCGGCTGATGGTCTGCAGCCGCGTCTTGGGCGCGTACTCCGCCAGGGTGATCGTGTCGCCGTCCGGGGACAGGCCGATGGGGTTCCAGCCGTTGGGCAACGGCCGCACCATGCGCTCGCGCATGTCGAACAGCATGGCCGGGTCCTTCAGCGGCGGTCTCTTGGTGAAGGCCAGGAAGCGGCCGTCGTCTGACAGCAGGAGATGGGCGATGCTGCCGAGCCAGGCCTTGGGCACCTTCGTCGGAGCCGTCTGCACCGCCCCGGAGGCGAGGTCGCGCACCGCGAAGGTGCCGACCTCGGCGTCGTAGTAGGCGATCTTGCGGCCGTCCCGGCTGATCGCAAGAGGGCTGGTCCTGAGCCCGGACTCGAGAACACGCAGCGCCTGCGCCAGCCGGTAGGTCTTGCCACCCTGGGTGACCACCCGCCAGCCGCCGTCCACGCACCCGGGCGGCGCCTTGCCGTCCTCCGGCCGGCAGAACGTCATGTAGGCGTGGCTCAGCGGCTCGATTCCGCGTGCCGGCAGGTCGGTCACAGTCCCGGGGGCGGTGGCCGCGTGCGGCTGCGCCGGCAGCAGTCGTACGGCGGCCGTCGCGGCGAGCGCGGTGGCGATGACCGCGGCGCTCGCCACGATCGGAGCGGCCCTGCGCCGCCGCTCGCGGGTTCTGATCGTCCGCTCGGTCAAGTCCACCTGGGGCGCATGGTCGGCGATGTCGCTCAGCACGGCTCGCAGCCAGGTCATCGGTGTGCTCCCTTCACGTCTTCCATTTCGGCGAACTCCGGCGCGAGCGCCCGTAACCGGGCCAGTGCATGGTGGGCTTGGCTCTTGACCGTGCCGATCGAGCAGTTCAGCAACTTCGCGGTCTCGTGCTCGGTGAGGTCCTCGTAGTAACGCAGGACGATCACCGCCCGTTGCCTGGGCGGCAGCTGCGCGAGCGCCTTCTGCATGGTGAGCCGGGCGATCGTGGACGCCTCGCTGGAGTAGGGCCGCTCCGGCGGCTCGGCGCTCGGCAGTTCGGCCGTCCTGACCCGCCGACGACGCCAGGAGATGTACTGGTTGACCAGCGCCTTGCGGGCATACGCCTGCGGGCTGGCGACGTGCGCCAGCTTGGCCCAGCGCCCGAGCATCTTCACCAGCACGCTCTGCAACAGGTCCTCGGCGAGGTGGGCATCCCCCGCGAGCAGGTACGCCGTCCGCATCAGCGACTGCTGGTGGGCGGCCATGAACTCGCGGAAGCTGTCATTGTGGTTCAAGACGACTCCTCTCGCCTGTTACCGACGTCGGCGAGTGGGTGAAAGGTTGGGCTGGACCGGCCAGGAGACTCCTTCGACCGGCCGCACCCTGGTCGGCACGACCATGCTCTCTCGCGGTGCGGGCGCCGGTGTTCTCGGAGATCGTACGGGCGTTCACCACGGGCCCATCCGGGCTGCGAGGTCACGGTGTACGAGGCGCTCCCTGGCGAGGCGCCGGGCCGGCACTGGTGGCCCGCGGCGAGATCGTCCACCCGACGGCGGCCTCGCTCGCAGACCACTACACCCATCCAGGCGTGTCGGTGATCCCGCTGCGCGGCATGCCGCCCCTGGAGAGCGCGCTGATCTGGGCGGCCGGGCGGGAGAGCGCGGCGATCCGCGCGTTCGCCGAGGTGGCCAGGCGGCTCAGCGGAGTTTCGCGGTGGCAGGCGCCGGACGTCGGGGGCGCGGGCGGGGACGGGTGAACAGCTCCCGATCACGCGGGCGGGGAGAGCTGTGCGCGCACCCATCCGTGATCGGGGTTGACGTGCGGCCGGCCCGCCACCACGACGGTCGGCACGGTCTCATCGCCGTCGTTGGCCGCCCGCACCACCGTCGCGCCGGCCGGGTCACGCCAGATGTCGACCCAGTGCAACCGGCGGGCGCTGCGGCCCAATCGGATCCGCAGTCGCAGGCAGTACTTGCAGCCCGGCCGCCAGTAGACGATCGGCCGGCCGTCGATCGCGCTGCGGCGTTGCGCCTCCACCGCACCGATGGACCTCGGGAACACCAGCGGCGAGTTCAGTCCAGCGATCAGCACAAACATCAGCAGTAGTGACGCGGCTGCGCCGGGACTCCCCGTGACGGCCAGCGCAGCCGCCACGGCCGAGCCGCAGACCACGAACAGCATCGGCAGGATCCACGCGCGCGTCATGATGACGCAGGCTATCGGTGGCGCACACGCGGCGGATCGACGACCCGGGCGTGCGGCCCCGGCGGCCGGGATTCACTGCTGTCCGGGAAGGTTCCCCGAGGCCGCACCCGGAAGCGGTAGTTCGTCCCGCGAATTTGTTAATCTTGGCCAGTGAGCAAGCATGTTGACGGCCCGATCGGGACGGTGGCGGCACTGGTGCGGTCCACGTTCCTGGTGAATGCCGTGTACGCAGATTCCGCCCGTGAGTACGGCCTCACCCAGCAGCAGGGCCAGTTGCTGTGCGTCTTGATGGCGCAGCCGTACGGCATGAGCGAGCTGGGCGCGGTGCTCGGTCTGGCCAAGTCGAGCCTGACCGGCCTGGTGGACCGCAGCGAGCGCAACGGCCTGGTCCAGCGCACACCCGATCCGCAAGACTCCCGTGCGGTGCGGGTGGCGCTCACCGGGCGGGGCGCCAAACTGGCCGATGAGTTCTACGCCGAGACCTGTCGCCGCGTCGGGGAACTGACCTCGGAGTTCGACCCGGCGGAGCGCGACACGCTCGCCGCCCTGCTCGGCCGCGTCGTGGCGGACAACAAGGTTCCCACCGTCTTCATGGAACCGGAGCACCTGCGCTGACCTCGAGAAGGGTTTGCAGTTCGCTCTACGAACTAATATGGTTCGTGAAGCGAACTCAAGCCCTTTTTGTGTTGGAGCGTGAATCATGAGTCGTACAGTCGTGGTCATCGGCGGAGGTTACGGTGGTTCTGCGGTCGCCAAGGCGCTGGACGCCGACGCCGACGTCGTCCTCATCGACCCCCGTGACGCGTTCATCAACTCCGCCGGCTCGCTGCGGGCGCTGGCCCAGCCCGACTGGGCGGGCAACATGTTCTTCCCCTACGACCAGTGGCTCAGGCGCGGCACGGTGGTGCGCGACCGCGCGGTCTCGGCGGACGCCGGCGGCGTCACCCTGGCCTCAGGCCGGCGCGTCGAGGCCGGCTACCTGGTCCTGGCCACCGGCTCCAGCTACACCTACCCCGCCAAGCCCGCCGCCGACTCCGCAGACGACGTCCTGGACGACCTGCGCCGGACCCACAAGGAACTGGCCGGCGCCGAGCGGGTGCTGATCCTCGGCGCCGGGCCGGTCGGCCTGGAACTGGCCGGCGAGATCAAGGAGGTCTGGCCGCACAAGCACGTGACCATCGTCGACCCCGCCGAGCAACTGCTGGCCGCCTTCCCCCAGGAGATGCGCCAGGAGCTGCACCGCCAGCTCGACGAGCTGGATGTCCACCTGCGGCTGGGCACCGGCCTGACCGCACCTCCGGCGAGCGATCCCGGCCAGTCGGCGACCTTCACCGTCACCACCACCGACGGGCAGGAGATCACCGCCGACATCTGGTTCCGCGCCCACGGCGTGCGCGTCAACAGCGACTACCTCGCCGACGGCCGGCTGACGACCCGTACGCCGCAGGGACACGTCCCCGTCACCGAAACTCTCAACGTCCACGGGCACGACGCGGTTCATGAGCACGTCTACGCCATCGGCGACATCACCGACGTCGCCGAGGCCAAGATGGCCGGGTACGCGCTGCAGCACGCCGAGGTGGTGGCCCAGAACATCCTCGCCCAACTGCGCGGCGAGCAGCCGAAGGCCACCTACCGGCCGCTGCCCCACCCCATGATCCTGCTCCCGCTCGGCCCGCGTGGCGGTGTCGGCCAGTTGCCCACCCCCGACGGGCCGGCCGTCGTCCCGGCCGAGACCGTCTCGGCGTACAAGGGGGCCGACCTGTTCACCGGCCGCTTCACCGAGCAGTTCGGCGCCGTCTGACATGGACCACGCGCAGGACGGAGTGGCCGGGCCGAGCTCAACAAGGAAAGGCGGAACATTGTCCGCACACAACATCGTCTTCGGTTTCGGCGCACACCCTGGCATTGACGACATACCCCAGCTGTTGCGCATGGCCCAGCAGGCCGACCAGGACGGGCTCGACATCTTCACCTTGTCCGACCATCCCTACATCGGCGGGCGGCTGGACGCCTACGCCGCGCTCGGCTTCATCCTCGGGCGCACGCAGCACATCGCCGGCTTCGCCAACGTCACCAACCTGCCGACCCGGCCCGCTCCCATGCTGGCCAGGACAGTGACGTCGCTGTCGGCGCTGTCGGGCGGCCGGATCGTGCTCGGCATGGGCGCGGGCGGGCTGTGGGACCGCATCACCGACATGGGAGTACCGCGGCTGACGCCCGGCGATGCCGTGGACGCCTTCGAGGAGGCGATCGTCCTGGTCAAGCTGCTGTCGGGTGGCGGCCCTCCGGTCACCTACCAGGGCAACCACTACCAGGTCCACCAGATCGAGCCCGCTCCCGTCGCCGCGCCGCCCGTGTGGACCGGATCGGTCGGCCCGAAATCCCTGGCCGCCACCGGCCGGGTGGCCGACGGCTGGATCCCCGGCCACGCGGCCGACTGGCTCAGCGAACGCTACCGGGCCTCCCGGCCGATCATCGACGAGGCGGCGGCGTCCGCCGGCCGCGATCCGAGCGAGATCCGCACGGTCTTCAACTTCCCCGGACGCATCACCGACCGGCCGCTGCCCGCCACCCGCGACCGCGACGGCCGCTGGCTCGGCGGCTCCGTCAGCCAGTGGGTCGAGGAACTGACCGGAGCCGTGCTCGAACACGGCGCGTCAGGATTCACGCTCTTCTCCCCAGGCCACGGCGGCCCGGACCACACCCTCCTGGCCCGCTGGGCCCAGGAGATCGCCCCGTCCGTCCGCGAGGCGATCGCGAAGTAGCGCGAAATAACGCGACACCGGCCGCATCATCCTCACCCTCCGCCGCCCCGCCGCCCTGAAGGCCGATCCGGGCAGAGCGTGAGCGTGCCAGGACGAGCCCGGGCCGATCGGCGATGGCCAGCCCCCCCTGCGTCCGGCTGAGATCCCTTTTGGGGGCGCCTTTCGGGATGTGCTGCTTTGAGCTGGCATTGAGGTGGCTCCGGTAAACCTGTGCACATGGAACGACCTGTCAGGGTGCTCGTCGTCGACGACGAGCCCAACGTCCGCGCCCTGCTCTCGCAGACCCTGCGCCTGGTCTCGTTCGAGGTCAGGACCGCCGAGACCGGCATGGAGGCGGTGAGCGCCGCCAGGGAGTTCGAGCCGGACGTCGTGGTGCTCGACGTGATGCTGGGGGACATCGACGGGTTCGAGGTGGCCAGGCGGCTCGGCGAGCGCGTCCCGGTGCTGTTCCTGACCGCCCGTGACGCGGTCGAGGACCGCGTGCGGGGGCTCAGGCTGGGCGCCGACGACTACGTGGCCAAGCCGTTCAGCCTGGAGGAGGTGGTCCTGCGCCTGCGCGCCATCCTGCGGCGCAACCACACCCGGCCCGAGCGCGGGAACGTACTGCGTTACGCGGACCTGGAGCTCGACGTCCAGGCCCACGAGGTACGGCGCGGCGGCGTCCCGATCGAGCTGTCGCCGACCGAGTTCAAGCTGCTCGAATACCTGCTGATCAACGCGGGACGGGTGGTGAGCAAGGCACAGATCCTGGACAGCGTCTGGAGGTACGACTTCGACGGCGACTCCCGCATCGTGGAGTCGTACGTGTACTACCTGCGTAAGAAGATGGACACGGGGGACACCCAGCTGATCCACACCATCCGTGGCGTCGGCTACACGCTCAGGGCCCCACGATGAGGCCCACCACCTGGACGCTGCGCACCAGGTTGGTGATGGCCGTCCTCGGGCTCGTCGCGGTCGCGCTCGTGATGGCCAACGTGGTCGGCATCGTGCTGCTGCACGACACCATGCTGCGCCGGGTGGACGATCAGCTGGAAGACATGAGCAAGGTCCCGCCGCCGGCCGCACAGCTGATCACCCCGCCCCCGTCGAAGGAGCCGCCCCTGCAGGGCATGCTGGCGGCGCGGATCGGCGCCGTCTCGAAGATCTACGTCCTGGGCGCTGACGGCGCGATCATCAGCACGCTGCCGTCGGCGTCGGGGCCGGGCCCCGACCCGAAAGAGGTCCGGGTCGGCGGGCCTTACACGGTGCCGGGGACGGAGGGCCCGTCCTGGCGTGTCAAGGCGGTCACCACGTCCGACGGCTACACCATGGCGTTCGCGCTGTCGCTCGGCGACCTCGAACAGGTCCGGACGTCCGCCGTCGCCATCGCCGTCGCCGTCGGCGTGGTCGTGCTGTTCCTCCTAGGCCTGGCCGCCAACGCCGCGGTGCGGCTCGGCCTGCGCCCGCTCACCCGCATGGAACGCACCGCGGGCCGCATCGCCGACGGCGACTTCGGCAGCCGAGTCGCCGCCCCCGACTGTCACACGGAGACCGGCCGCCTGGGCACGGCCATGAACGTCATGCTCGACCGGCTCGAGTCGGAGATCGCGGCCAGGACCAACTCCGAGGCCCGAATGCGCCGCTTCCTCGCCGACGCCTCACACGAGCTGCGCACCCCGCTCACCTCCGTACGCGGCTTCGCCGAGCTGTACCGCAGGGGCGCCGGCGACACCGGCGAGCTGATGGGCAGGATCGAGGACGAGGCCGCCAGGATGGGCGTCCTCGTCAACGACCTGCTCACCCTGGCCCAGCTCGACCAGGTGCGCCCGCTGGAGCGCCACCCGGTAGACCTGCTGGAGGTGGCCGCCGACACCATCCGCGACGCCCGGGCCCGCGTACCCGACCGGCCGGCCAGGCTCAGCGGGCTCGGCGACAGCCTGGAGCCCGTCTCGGTGATGGGTGACGAGGCCCGGTTGCGCCAGGTGGCCGCCAACCTGGTGGGCAACGCGCTGACCCACACTCCGCATGACGCCGCGATCACCGTCAGGGTGGGCAGATCGGGCGCAGTGGCCGTGCTGGAAGTGACCGACACCGGCCCTGGCGTGCCGCCCGAGCACGTCCCGCGGCTGTTCGACCGCCTCTACCGGGTCAGCAAGGGCCGGTCCAGGGCCGACGGCGGGGCCGGGCTCGGGCTGGCCATCGTGGCGGCCATCGTGCGCGCGCACGGCGGCCGGGTCGAGGTCGACACGGCGCCGGGCCGGGGCGCCACCTTCCGCGTACTCCTACCTGACTCCGAGGCGGCTCCCAGCCCGCTTTGATCTTGGCTCGGCAGATTCTCGGGCCAGGCGCTTTGAACGCTCATCGCGGCAACGCCGCCGTGGGCCCCAGCGTCTGCTGCCCGAATTCGGAAGGAAGCCAATGAAACCCCAGAGTCTCGCCGAGAAGAGACTTCCCGCCGGCCGCTTGACGGCCCTGCTCGCGGGCGCGCTGATGGTGGCGGCGCCGGTGGTCGCGGCCACCCCGGCCGGCGCCGAGGCCAGGACGAGCACGATCGACTGGCAGCAGTGCAAGGACACCCAGGAGAAGGTCGAGTGCGCGACCATCAAGGTGCCGCTCGACTGGTCCAGGCCCAACGGCCAGAGCATCGAGATAGGTCTGTCCCGCCGCAAGGCCGGCAAGCCCGCAGCCCGCATCGGCTCCCTCCTGTTCAACGCGGGCGGCCCCGGTATCTCCGGTGTCGAAGAGGTCAATGGCAAGCGGAAGGTGCTCACGCAGGATGTCTACGATCGCTTCGACGTGATCGGCATCGACCCGCGCGGCCTCAACACCAGCACCCAGATCAAGTGCGACTCCGACCTGGTCAAGAAGGCCGCCGCCGCCAGGTCGGTGGCCTACCTGAGCCAGGCCAACTTCAGCGCCCTGCGGCGGGCCAACACGAAGCTCAGCAACAACTGCCGCAAGCTCACCGGCCCGCTCTATGACCATGTCAACAGCCGGGACGTCGCCCTCGACAACGAGGCGATCCGGGTCGCCCTCGGCGAGGACAAGATCACTCAGATCGGGTTCTCCTACGGGACCCTGGCGATCCAGGCGTACGCCGAGCTGTTCCCCAAGCGCGTCCGGGCGCTGGTCGGCGACGGCAACATGGACCACAGCGTGACCTCCCCCTGGAACTTCCTGGACCTCCAGGTCGGCGCGCTCGAGACGAACTTCAACGCGTTCGCCGACTGGTGCGACAAGACCTCCGGCTGCGCCTTCTACGGCAAGGACACCAGGAAGATCTACGGAGAGCTGAGTGAGAAGGCCAAGAGCGGGGACCTGGTGGACCCGTCCACCGGCGACAAGGTCGACTTCGTCAAGCTGACCTCGATCTCCCAGAACATCAACTTGCCGGCGTTCTGGAAGGACATCGCCGCCACTCTCAAGCACCTCTACGACGGCACCAAGCCGCAGGAGACTCCTCCCCCTCCTCCGGCGACGCAGCCGGCGACGCCCAAGGTGCAGAACTACGTGTCCCAGGCGGTGTTCTGCCAGGACTGGGACTTCGACATCAAGAACCAGGCCGAGGTGAAGAGCCTGAGCGCACGGCTGGCCGAGAAGTACCCCAACATGGAGTGGAACCCCAACACCACCGAGAGCCTGCTGACCTGCGTGGGATACCAGGGCAAGACCACCAACCCCCAGGCGCCCGCGACGGCCAAGGGCACCCCGCCGCTCGTCCTGGTCGGCAACCTGCACGACTTCGCCACCGTGTACCCGTGGTCGCAGGCCGCCGCCAAGCAGATGGGGGCGACCCTGGTCACCTACGAGGGGTACGGACACACCTACTACCCCGGCAACTTCACCCAGAGCAAGTGCATGAACGACGCCATCGACGGCTATCTGATCGACCTCAAGGTCCCGGCCAAGGGTCTCAGCTGCCCGTCCCTCGAGGTCCCGGGCGAGAAAGACCTGCCGGGATGAGCAAACCGGTCTTCGGGCCGTTCCCTGAGGCCTGACGCCTCTGACGACCAGCCGGCGCTGCCGGGATCCGCCTCACGGCGTTCCCGGCCCCCCCCGCGGCGGGGTGGGGGCGGCTGGGAGCCGGCACAAAAAAGGAAAAGGGGCGGGGAGGGGGAAAGTT
>NZ_JBEXUP010000194.1:0-14026 GCF_040614375.1 Nonomuraea sp. NPDC005983 | reverse complement strand
GGCCCGCGATCTTGACACCTGCGACAGGCTCGCGGCCAGCCGCCCGACGCCGACGTTGGCGGCGTGACGCGGGCCGACCCTGGCCAGGAAGCTCTGCGCGACGCGTACGGCCCGCACCTCCTCCTCGGCGCCCGGAGGCTCGCCTGGCGGGCCGCCCGGGTTCAGCGGCAGCACGGCGTAGGCGATCGAGCCGACGAGCGCCGCGGCCGCCTTGGGGTGGATGGCCGCGACGTGCAGGGCGAGCGCGTCGCAGAAGCGCTGCCTGTCGCCCTCGACGCGGGCCGGGTCGGTCTCGGGCAGGTCGGTGAGCTGGGCGGCGAGCACGCACAGCCGCTGCGTGGCGATGCCCAGCCGGCCCGCCGCCTCGGCCGCGTCGGCACCGCCCGCGAGCACGGTCGACAGCAGGTCGGCGCGGAGCCGCCGCCGGGTGTCGGCCCCGGCCCGCTCACGCAGCAGCTGGAGCGCGACGATCTTCGCGGCGTCGGCGAACGCGCGCTGCCGCTGCGCGGTGAGCGGCTCGTGGACGGCCGCCCAGATCGAGCCGAGGATCTCGTCGCCCGACCGGACGGCGATGGCGGCCCTGTTGATGCTGTCGCCGTCGAGCTCCATGTAGACGGGGTCACGGCTCTGATAGAGCTGCTTGAAGAAGCCGCGCTCGTCGAGCATGCGCTGGTAACGCTCGGGCACCTGGCGGCCGAGCACGGTCTCGACCCGTCCGGGGTCGGCCTCGTCCTGCCGCCCGGAGTAGGCCAGCACCCGTGCCGACCTGTCCTCGATGGTCACGGGCGCGTCGAGCAGCGCGCAGACGGCGTTGGCGAGGGAGAACAGGTCGCCCTGTGGCCCGTCGCCGGGCTCGGCCAGGTCGCCCTCGGCCAGCAGCGAGCGCAGCAGAGTGACGATCTGCGCCCAGGAGGCGGCCCTGGTCAGGCCGAGCACGGCCACGCCGGTCTCCAGGACCTTGCTGCGGACCTGCTCGTCGACGTCCACGGGGAGCTTGACGACGATGCCCGCCGCCTCGCGGGCCGACGCCAGCAGGGCGCAGATCTCCTCCGCGCCGTGCACGCCCACCGCGAGCACGATCCCGCCCGGCGGCACCAGCAGCTCGTCGAGCGGGTCGTAGATGTACACCCCGGTGACCTCGGCGTCGAGCTCGCCGGGTGAGGCCGCCACGTCGAGCACGGTGCTGCCGAGGTCGTGCAGGATCCGTCCGAGGCTGGCGCGCGGACGGGTCTGCATCCGCTCACCATACGCATCCGGCTGCATCAGGTGCGCAGGCGGTCCACCGCCACGCGGGCGGCACGTCCGATGGCCGCGTCGGCGGCCGGATGCCGGCCGCCGAGCCGGGCGGTGCGCAGGAACACCGCGACGGCGTAGCGCTTGCCGTCGGGGTACTCCACGACCCCGGCCTCGTTGCGGACGCCCCACAGCGTGCCGGTCTTGCCGGAGACCTTCACCTCGTCGTCGAAGCCGGAGGCGAGCCGGTGCGGCCAGACCTGGTTGCCCATGATCTTCCGCACCTCGGCGCAGGCCTCGGCCGGCCCGGCCTCGTCCCGCCAGATCAGGCCGAGGAGCGTGGTGATCTCGCGGGGCGTGCTGGAGGTGGTGCGCGCGGGGTCCCGCACGGCCAGCGGCCTGATCAGCTCGTCGTTCAGACCGTCCAGATCCAGGGTGCCTACCTCCGCCATGACCTGGGCGAACAGCTCGGCGCAGCCGCCTATGAGCCGGGTGCGGCCGAGCCCGAGAGCGGCGAGCGTGGCGTGTACCCGGTCCAGGCCGACCCGGCGCAGCAGCACGTCGGTGGCGGCGTTGTCGCTCAGGGTCATCATCAGGTGGGCGAGGTCCCTGAGCGTCAGCGAGACGTCGTCGGCGCAACCGGAGACGCCGATGCCGCCATCCTTGTCGGCCGCCGTGACGGTGAGCCTCTCGGTGCGTTCCAGTTCCCCGGCCGCGGCCTGTCTGGCGTACTCCAGCACGACCGGGATCTTGAACACCGAGGCGAGGACGACCGGCTCATCGGGGTCGAGCCCGGTCTCGGCGTCGCCGTCGATGTCCATGGCGTGCACGAAGCCGCGGGCGCCCGCTGCCTCGAAGGCCTCACGCACGCGGCACCGCCCGGCCGTTGTGCAGGTAGGCCGCCACCCCGTCGCGCATGACGAAGGTGACGGTGGCATGCATGCCGTCCTCGCGCTCCGCCGCGATGAACGAGTGGCCGGAGTGGTGGACGTACCTGGCGCTGCTCCGGGCGGCGCCCATGCTGAGCATGAGCTCGCCGGGGATCATGGTGATCTCCAGGCCGCCGTCCGCGGCGGCGACCTCCCAGACCGCCGTCGGCCCCTCGAACCTGCCGGCGTACGGCGCCGGGTCCACGGCCGGCGGGCTCTCGGGAGGCACCGGCAGGGCCGGCACGTCGATCCCGGTGGTCTCCCTGATGAGCGGCAGCGCCAGGTCGGCGATGAGGCCGGCGAAGGCGCCGCCGTTGCCGCTCATCGCGATGACGACGTCCGCGCCGGGGACGACGCGCCAGAACGTGCTCTGCCCCGGGGTGCCGCCGTCGTGGCCGAAGGCGCCCCAGTCGAACAGCTCGAACCCCAGCCCCCAGGCCGAGGCGAGCAGCCCGGACACGCCGGGCACGTCGACCTGGGGCGCGCGCATGGCGGCGACCGTCTCCTCCGACAGCACGCGGGTGCCGTCCGCCGCGACGCCGCCCGCGAGGAACATCCGGCCGAAGCGGACCAGCTCGCGCGGCGCCTGGCACATCGTGGACCCGGCGGGCGCGTTGGAGCGTGGCATCTGCCACTTCGGGAAGACGGTGTTGCCGGGGCCGATGTGCCCGGCGGAGGTGCGGAACAGCACCGCCTCCTCGGCGAACAGCGCGGCGTGGGTGACGCCGAGGGGGCCGTACAGATGGTCGCGCACCGCCTGCTCCCAGGTGGTGCCGCGCAGGCGCGCGACCAGCGCGCCGAGCACGCAGTACCCGGCGTTGCAGTAGGAGAACAGCTCGCCGGGCGGGTGCACGTGTCCGGCGGTCTTCAGGTAGCGGACGTAGGCGTCAAGGCAGTCGTCGCCGCGGCCGGTGTCCTCGAACAGGTCGCCGTCGAAGCCGCCGGTGTGCGTGAGCAGCTGCCGTACGGTGATCACCGCGCCGTCGGCGACGGAGAACTCCGGCAGGTAGTCCGTCACCGGCCGGTCGAGGCCGATCAGCCCCTCCTCGGCGAGCTGCATGACCAGGGCGGCGGTCCACACCTTGGTGGTGGAGCCGACCTGGAACAGGCTGTCGGGGGTGGTCTCGACGCCGGTGTCGGCGTTGACCACGCCGGTGGCCGCCTCGTGCAGCTCACCGGCCGCGTACACGGCCACGGCCGCCCCCGGCACACCGTGCGCGCGGGCCGCCTCGTCAAGGCGCCGGCTCAGCTCCATGTCCCTCTCCTCAGCTCGTCTTGGGGGTGGCGCGGGCGCCCAGGTGCACGTACGGGGAGCCGTCGGCGAGCTCGTAGAACACCGCCGAGATCCACGCGGGGTCGCCCGGCAGGCGCCCGACGAAGGTCGTCTCGTCCACGGGGACGAGGGGGAACTCCTGCGGTTCCTGAAGTGCTGCGAGCGCGCCGGTCGCCTCCATGCGCAGCTGGATGCCGCCGTCGCCGTCGCTGACGGTGATGCGGGCGCCGGCCCGTTCGTAGACGCCGGCGTAGCGGGCGGCGTCGACCTCGACGGGGGTCGCGGGCGGGGCGAGCGCGGGCGGCACTGTCAGGCCGTCGAGTTCGGCGAACAGTTCGGTGGCCAGGGCGCGGGTGAAGGCGCCGCTGTGGCCGCCGTTGGCGGTCACGCAGACGATCGTGCCGGTGCCGGGCACGGCCCAGAGCATGGCGTGCTGGCCGATGGTGTTGCCGCCGTGGGAGATGATCCGCCGGCCGTCCCACTCGTCGAGGATCCAGCCGATGCCCCAGTGCCTGCCGAGCGTGTGCGGGTTGGGGATGTCGACCTGCGGCTCCCACATCGCCTGCGGGTCCTTCAGCAGGTCGCCTTCGAGGTGGGCGCGGGCGAAGGCGACCACGTCGGCGGGACGGGCGCAGATCAGCCCGGCCGGTCCCATCGCGCGCATGAGCCCCCAGGCCGGGGCGGGCTCGCCGTCGAGGTGTCCCATCGCGGCGCGGAAGCGCAGGACGTCCTCGGGCAGGGTCCAGGTGTGGGTGAGGCCGAGCGGTTCGACGATCCGCTCGCGCAGGACGTCGTCCCAGCGCCTGCCCGCGAGCTTCTCCAGGATGCGCCCGGCCACGACGAACCCGGAGTTGCAGTACGACTGGGTGGCGCCCAGGGGGTGGTTCTGCGCCAGGTCGGCGCAGGCTTGCACGTACTTCTCCACGCAGTCGTCGCCGCGGCCGGTGTCGAGGAACAGGTCGCCGTCGATGCCGCTGGTGTGCGCGAGCAGGTGCCTGACCGTGACGGCCTTGGTGACGTCCGCGTCGGCGACCTGGAACTCGGGCAGCAGCTCGGCGACCCGGGTGTCCAGCGTCAGCGCGCCCTGCTCGGCCAGCTGGACGAGCATGGTCGCGGTCCACACCTTGGTGACCGAGCCGATCTGGAAGAGCGAGTCGGGTGTGACCGGCACGCCGGTGTCGACGTTGAGCACGCCGGCGGCGAACTCGTGCAGCTCCCCGCCGTGCAGGTAGGCGAGGGCCGCGCCGGGCACCTCGTACTCGGCGATCAGCTCGGCGAGCCGGTGACCCATTGCTCCAGCCACGTGATGATCCTCTCGTTGTAGTCGAACCGGTGGGACGGGCGTCCGTTCAGGATGAACAGGTGTGAGGCGCCCGGGTAGCGCACGAGCCTGACGGGCACGGCGCGCTCGCGCAGCGCGGCGAACCACTGCTCGGCCTGGCCTACGGGGCAGCGGTCATCGTTCTCTCCGTGCAGGATCAAGGTGGGGGTCGCCACGTCGGCGACGTGGGTGATCGGGGACTGTGCGACGACCTCACCTGCACATTCCCACTCTTTCAGGAAATATCCGGCATCGGAGGTTCCGGCCATACTGCTGAGGTCCGTCACGGAACCGCCGGGGATGGCCGCCTTGAACCTGCCGGTCCTCGTGGTCAGCCAGCAGGTCATGTAGCCGCCGTAGCTGTAACCGGTGACGGCCAGCCGTTCCGCGTCGGCGACGCCCTCGGAGACGAGCTCGTCGAGCGGGGCGAGGAAGTCGTCGGCGTCCGCGAGGCCCCAGGCGCCGAGCGCCGCCGTGTAGAACGCCTCGCCGTACCCGTCGCTGCCCCTCGGGTTGAGCGTGAGCACCGTCCAGCCCCGGGCGGCGAGCACCTGGTGGTAGAGGTGGGCGCCGTCGAAGACGGGCGCCCAGGCGTTGTGCGGGCCGCCGTGGACGTCCAGCAGGACCGGCGCGGGCCCGCTCAGCGTCTCGTCGCGCAGGAGGAACCCCTCGACGGGCGTCCCGTCGGGAGCGGTGAAGGTGCGCGAGCGAGGCGCGAACAGCTCGACCCCGTCCAGCCGGTACGCCGCGAGCCGGACCCCCGGTGCCACGCCGCCCCCGGGATCCGTGAGGTGGACGTCCCCGGCACTGTCCGGGCTCGTGGCGACATAGGCGATCCGCCCAGCGGCCGCGCTCAGCCCGGAGAGCGACACCTCGCCGCCCACGAGCTTCCTGGCAGGGGACGTGCCGTCCAGCGGCACCGCGTAGGCGTGCGTGCGGCCTCCGTCCCTCGCGGTGAACACCAGGTCACCGCCGAGGAGCAGCGGCGGAGCGCCAGGGTAGCCGGGGTGGCCGACCATGACGTTGCGGTCCAGCCCGGTCTGCACCTCCTCCAGCCCGCCGTCGCCCAGGACGTACAGCCTGGTGTGCCCCACCGGGACGGGCAGCCCGGCCACCACCAGCCGCGTGCCGAGCCACCACGCGCCGACGCAGATCACCTCCGGCCCTGTGAGGCGCTTGGGCTCGCCGCCGGCCGCGTCGACCGCGTACACGGCGGCGGAGGGCACCAGGTCGCCGTCGGGCTGCATGCCGGCGGTGAAGGCGAGCCGCTGTCCGTCGGGCGACCACGCGGGCTGCCCGGCGTGGAAGTCGCCGTCGGTGAGCCGCACCGCCTCCCCGGGCTCTTCTCCCGCCGGCACGGGGACCACGAAGAGCTGCGTGGTCACGCCGCGCAGCAGGCCGGCGCCGTCGGCCTTGTAGTCGAGCCGGTCCGCCACCACGGGAGCGTGCGGGTCGGGCTCCCCGTGCGGCCCGGCGTAGGCGATCCTGGTCCCGTCGGGAGACCACACCGGCACCCCCGCGCCCAGCGGGGCCGAGGTGAGGGGCCGTGGCTCGCCACCGTCCATGGGCAGCAGGTGGATCTGCGGCTTGCCGTCCACCGGCTTGAGGAAGGCCAGCAGGCGGCCGTCAGGGGACCAGCGGGCGGCGCTCCCCGAGGCGAGCAGGCGTGGCTCGGCTCCCGGGGCGGCGAGCCAGATCCGCGTGTGGTTCTCGTCCGAAGCGCGGTCGGCGGTGGTCAGCGTGTAGGCGACGGCGCCGCCGTCGGGGCGCAGCGCAGGGTCTGAGGGGATCGCCAGTCGGTACAGGTCGTCGAGCGAAAGGCGGGACATGACCGAACGGTAGGCCAGCGCGGACGCGCCTTCTTCGGCGTGGCCGACGAACGGCAGGGCCTCGGTTGTGCCCGCCACCAAGCCGGCCGCTCTCTCAGCTGGTGCTTGGCGATGGGGATGCGACCTGATCTTCTCGAGAAGACCGGGTCGCAGCCCGCTTCGCGACGGGCGTCACGTTGGATCGGCGGCTTGGCGCGCCTCGACGAGCGCGGCCAGGCTCGCCAGCGCCATGCGCGTGCCCGTCTCGTTGTCAGCGGCCGGCACGGCGTCAGGGATCCCGTCGTGCGCGACGACCACCTCGGTGCCGCCGCCGGCGTCGGTGAGGGTCGTCGTCATCGTCATGGTCCCGCGCAGCGCGGGATCTACAGCCTCGAACTCGAGCACCTCGACCACCCGCTCGTCCGGAACGAGCTCCGCGAAGTGGCCATGGTAGGTGTCAGTGTGCGATGCCGACTTGCCGGCCGGCCCCGGCGTGTCGTAGCTGAGCGAGATCCGGAACGAGCCGCCTTCACGAGCGTCGAACTCGTGGACGTGGCTGCTCATACCCGTCGGCACCCGCCATTTTGCGATCGCGTCCGCATCCACGAGCGCCTGGTAAACGGCCGGACGCGGCGCGTTCACGTACTGAGAGACCCGCGTCGAGTACATGCAGCCGACCCTACCTGGCGACAGGCCAGATCCGGAGTGTGACCTGCCAGGTCCTCGGTTGTCAGCTCTGCCTGCGAGCCTCGGACCCTCCCCACGTCGTCAGATACGCCTCCGCCCCTGCCAGCATGTCCTGGGCGAACTCGTCACCGGCGTACTTGCGCATGTCCTCGATCCAGTCGGGGACCAGGCCGTAGTGGGCCACACCGTCGGTGTTGACGTCCCAGACCCGGTCACCGGTGCGCAGCTTGTCGAGCGTGACCGCGCCGTCCAATGAGGTGAACGGGTAGCTGACCGCACTGCCCTGGCGCGGCCCGGGGAGCGGGCCCATGCCGTTGGTGTCGAGGCCGTAGCCGTACCCGGGACGACCGAACTCATCACGGAAGGGCTTCGTCGCTCGCCAGCCCGCGGTGAAGGAGTCGGCGGGCGAGCCGTACGCGGTCACCAGGCCGCCGAGCCGGTAGATGCGGCGGAAGTAGCTGGGGTCGGCCCAGCTGTGCGAGGAGATGACGCCCGGATACTTGGCGCTCTCCAGCAGGCCGAGGGTCTGAGCGGCGGCCTTGACGCTCATGTGGTCGATCTCGACCATCATGCCGCGCTTCATCATGCCCTGGACCATGTAGGCGCCCAGGGAGGTCAGGCCTTTGGTGTTGCAGTGCGGCGCCGGGGGATAGACCGGCAGGCCGACGCCGAACGGCAGCCACTTGGCCACCTCGGGCGGCAGCACTCCGGCCGGGTCGATCGTGTTGTCATGCTCGGGTCCTGTGCAGGTCTTGGCGTTCCAGAACGAGCCGCTCGACAGGAAGTTGCCGATGTTGACGATCACGCCGGTGGTCCCGGAGTCGAAGCGGACGCCGCACAGCGCGTTGTCGTACTTGTGGCAGACGAACATGCTGCGCACGCCCAGCTGGTACATCTCGTCCAGGCCGCGGTCGATCTGCGCCTTGGTGCAGTGCGGGATGCCCAAGGTCTGGCGGCAGCCGAACGGCTCGGAGGTCTCGATGCCCAGGACCACGGCCAGCTTGCCGGCCGCGATCACCTGTCTGGCCTCGGCGCTCGACTTCACCACCCGGAACCAGCCCTGGCCCGGGCCGCCGCTCTGGGCGTCGATGTAGTTCTGCAGTTCTAAGGTGCGCTGCGCCTCGAGCCTGAGCGTGGTCATCTCGTCGCAGGTGTTGTGTTTGAGCGGGTAGATCTCGCAGAGCTGCCGGTTGGCGACCAGGTCGTTGACGAAGACGCGGAGCCCGCCGCGCCAGGCCCGCTCGATCCACTTGTAGTAGCCCTGCTGGTGGGTGAGGGAGTCGTGGGCCGGCCAGTCCTTGAACGTGGGCCAGCCGACCGGGTCGTGCTTGCCCACGGGGGTGCCGTGGCGGGTGAAGTTCTCGAACCAGGCGAGCGAGCCGTCGGGCTGGTGGTCGGGGCAGTCGACCAGGGCGTGCTCGATGCCGTCGAGGTCGAACGGCTTGCCACAGATCAGGCCGCCGCCGAAGGCTTCGTGGGCCATGAGATGACTGTGGGCGTCGACGAAGCCGCGGACCGGGTTCGCGGAGCCCGGCGGCTGCCCGACCGCCCCGACCTCGGACTCCGGGGCCGCCTGGGCGGTGGCGGTGGCGCCCGCCAGAGGAAGGGCGGCCAGTAGGGCAAGTCCGATGATCCTGGTGATGCTGCGTAACATGAGCGCACCTCACAAATCGGCTGCTTCATGGTCCGCCTTTGTTACTCGCCGGTCAAGATGTGAGTCGGGCTCGAATTCACTCAGAAAGCGGATGTTCTGACCACACAGCCGGCAGCAACGCGGACGCGCTCAGCGGCACCAGCGCCTCGTAGGCTCGAGAGCATGCTGCGACCCGACTATCCGATCCGTACCGAGCGACTGCTGCTCCGGCCACTCACGGCCGCCGATCTCGATGCGATGCATGCGTACAAGTCACAGCCGGATGTCGTGCGGTACGTCCCGTACGACGCCCTGACTCGTGACGAGGTCGCCGAGCGGATCGCGGGCCGGTGGGCACCGACCGAGCTCACCACCCCAGGTCAGGCGATGACGCTCGGGATCGAGGAGCAGCACACCGGCAGGTTGGTCGGTGATGTCGTGTTGTTCTGGCACAGTGCGGAGCACCGCTCGGGCGAGATCGGCTACATCCTCTCCCCCGAGGCGACCGGCCGGGGTTACGCCACCGAAGCCTCCCAGGCCCTGCTCCGCCTCGGCTTCGACGGCCTGGGGCTGCACCGCGTCATTGCGCAGGTCGACGACCGCAACGCGGCTTCGGCACGTGTGCTCGAGCGGCTCGGGTTCCGCCTCGAAGCGCACTTCCGCGAGAACAAGTGGTTCAAGGGTGAATGGTCCTCGCTGCTGGTTTATGCGTTACTCGACCGGGAATGGCGCGCTGCGCAGAATCCTGACGCCTCCGAGGTCATGCAGCCGGGCCACGCCCATCGCATGCCCGCCTGGCCCATGCCAGATACACGGACGTTCGATCGGTGATGATGCGGCTCACGCCGTAGTCCGCGAGGCGGCGCCACGCGGCGGAGGTGTTGGGCGTCCAGGCGTAGACGGCCACGCCGGCCTTCCGGTAAGCGCGGACGCGCGACCGGGTCAGGCTGTCGTAGCGGACGCCTATGAAGCTGAACTGCCTGGCCAGAGCGGTCTGCGGCGCAGAGGTGGCCAGCAGGCCTTTGCGGGCGGGGATGGACCCCACCGCCTTCAGCGCCGCAGGCGAGAACGAGGTCATACTCGCCCACTGGTAGGCGTTCAGCAGCCGATAGGTGGCCTGAAGGAAGCGCAGGTCTGCGGCGTCGGGAACCACCTTGAGCTCCACCAGCACCTCCGCCACCCTGCCCCGGAGGGCGGCCAGCACCTGGAACAGGGTTGGCGGATGTTGCCCATCGGTCGTGCGCAGGGCGCGAAAGCGGGCCAGGGACATGCTGGAGACCCTGCCGAAGCCTGATGTCGTGCGCTCCACCGTCGGGTCATGCATCAACACAGGGTGATGATCCCTGGTGAACCGCACGTCGAACTCGACTCGATCGGACCCGGCCGCAAGCGCACGGTCGAACGCCGTGATGGTGTTCTCCGACACCGCGTCCGCATAGCCCCGATGGGAGACCGGCTCTGGTGAGGAGCACGTCCGGATCGTCGCTGCGGCGGGCACCGGCGGGTCGGCTACGCCACCGGGCGCGAGGGCCATGACCAGTGAGACCGCCAGCGCGGCGCGCGCGATCTTCGAGGCGGTATCCGTCAGGGGCGCCCCGCCTCCGACCGGCCGGAGCCGGCGGAGGCGAAGGCGGGAAACGGCAGCCATGAGCGGCCAGTTCTTCGTGCCGGCTACTTGGTCGCCACCTTCCGTAGGTATCGGGCCGAGGCCCAGCCGGACTTGCCGTCGGACGCCTTGACCGCGACCCATCCCTTGCTCGGCTGACAGGCTCCCGCGAAGCGACCGTCGGCCGTCCTGCGCTTACCCACCGGGTGGAAACGCAGCCCGGCACCCGCACGGACGTTGAGGAAGCTGACAGGCCGCACGTGCGTGACCTCGTACGCGCACGCCAGAGGCACTCTGGCGCCGGAGTGGCGCGTGCTCCTCATCTTGCGTAGGTATCGGGCCGAGGCCCAGCCGGACTTGCCGTCGGACGCCTTGACCGCGACCCATCCCTTGCTCGGCTGGCACGCTCCCGCGAAACGGCCGTCGGCCGTCCTGCGCTTACCCACCGGGTGGAAACGCAGCCCGGCACCCGCACGGACGTTGAGGAAGCTGACAGGCCGCACATGCGTGACCTCGTACGCGCACGCCAGCGCCGGATGGCCTGCCGAGCCGGCGGCGTGGGCGGGAAGGCCCGCCACCGCGAGTCCGCCTGCCGCCAGGCACGCGACGAGGACGGTGTGCTTGGAGATCGACATGGGTCTCTCCCTTCGGTCTGCATCGGGTCGTGTGCAGGGGGCACGACCTGCGATGCTTACCAAGGGTAGATACCTCATTACTATGTGCTTACACATCCGAGCTTGTGATCAAATATTCCCTGGCGGACGGCTGAGCATAGGCAGTCCAGGGTTTTCCAGCGCAGGCCCCCCGGCCCCCCGGCCCCCCGGCCCCCCGGCCCCCCGGCCCCCCACATCAGGTAAGCGTCGTCCTTGCGGTCCCCACCGTCACCACCGACCCCCAGGCTTTACGCCGATCTGGAAGGTTCGTACCTGCGGGTACGGCGACGTGACGCCGGTGAGCAGAGGTTCGTCGGCGCCGCGGACGGTGTGGTCGAGGAAGGCCGTCAGGTAGGCATTGGTGATGGCGAGGCCGAGGCCGCCGTTGACGCTGCCGAGGGGCACCAGGGAGCGGATGGGGGCGGCCAGGTAGTAGGCGGCGTAGTCGCTGAAGTTGAAGTGCCGGGTCCCGCCGATCTCATAACACCAGACAGGTGCGGTGTCGGCGGCCAGCAGGCGGCGGGCGATGTCGCGTTCCGCGCGGCTCATGGGGTCATCCGGGTGGCAGGTTCCTGTCACGCAGGAGTTCTCGCTTCCGATGATCATGATGGGCTTGTTCGGCTCGCGGGCGCCGAACTGGGCACCGTCCAGGTCGGCCGCGCCCGCGCAGCGCGGGTCGAGACGGCAGGCCTCCAGCGCGGCCGCGCCGCCGAAGGAGTGGCCGAGATAGGCGGTCCGCGTGGGGGCGACGCGCCCGGCGAACGGGCCGGCCTGCCCGAGTCCGATCACCTGCGCGGCGGCGAAGCGGGCGTCGGCGGCCCAGACCGCGACCAGGCTCGCACCCGCACGGGCCGCCGCGGCCGGATCGGCGGACTCGAAGGCGGGCGGGTTTCCCGCCTCGGTGTCTCGCACCGGGTGTCCGTGCAGGACGGTCACGTTGGCACTGTAAGTCGGGGTGACGCCTGCGACCAGGTAGCCGTTGCTCGCCAGGTTCTCGGCCAGAGCGGTGTATTGCGGCGCGGCCAGACCAAGCCCGGGTTCCAGGATGACGACCGGAAACCGGCCGGCGGCCACCGGCACGCTCTCCTGCGCATGCGTGCGGATGGCGTCGAAGCTGGTCTCACCGAGTCCGAGCAGCCCGTCCGGGTGCAGGGACCCCCAGGCGCCCGGCGCGTAGGGCGCCGGCCTTCCCGTGGCCTGGGGCGTGGCCGGGTACCACAGCCAGACGGACAACTGGCGGGCGCTGCCCGGGCGTGGGGCGAGAGGATCGGTCCGGGTGCGGTCGGTCCATTCGAAGGTGGTTCGGCCGACGCCGTAAGGGCCGGTCGGGGCGGGCAGCGCGGCCGGCTGCGTGTGCCGTACCGCCACCAAGGTGACGTAGGCGCCGCTCAGCGTGACGACAGCCAGGACGAACGCCGCGAGCGCCCGCAGCCAGTCGCCGGCGGGCCGGCGTCCGTCTCGGCCCGGTAACCGGCCCCGCGCCACGATCAGCGCCGCCAGGGCCGGAACCAGGAAGATCGTGAGCGACACGACGAGGTCGTAGGGGTCGCGCTGCCAGGGGCTGCCCTGCCTGACGAGCTTGTTCTGCGTGGTGACGTAGGCGAGCGCCGTGAAGGCGAGCGCGCAGGCCAGCGCCTGGGCCAATGCCCGGCGGGGGACGCCGACATCTGTCTCGGTCATGAACTTCATAGTACTCGCCGCGTACTACTCATCGCGTACCAATGGCGCCCCCAAGCCCGCGCGCGGGGCCGTCATTCAGCGCAGCACCGAAACCTCTTTGCCGGAAATGCCCTTTGCTCGGCACACTCGGAGCCATGCACATCCTGTCGTTCCCCGAGGCGGCCACCCCTGCGGAGCTGCTGCTCCAGGTCCGGGCCCTCCAGCAGGAGGCGTGGCCATCCGCAACGCCCGGCGACGGCCAGTTCAACCATGACCCCGCCCTGCTCCCGATGTCGATGTTGCTCATGGACGATGGGACCGTCATGGCCGCCCTGGACATCCTGTCCAAGGAGATCACCCATACCGACCGGCGCTATCAGGCGGCGGGGTTGAGCACCGTGGTCACTCGGAAGGCCGTACGCGGCCGGGGGCACGGCCGCCAACTGGTGGCAGCTGCGCATGCGGCGATGGCCGAAGCCGGCTTCGACATCGGGTTGTTCACCTGCGACCGGCCACTTCAGAGGTTCTACGAGAGCGCGGGCTGGCAGGCGTTGCCCGGCACCGTCCTGATCGGAGGGACCCCCGAAACGCCCTTCCCGAGCGACCAACCCGGCTTCGACAAGGTCACCATGGCCGACTTCTTCTCGGTCAAGAGCAAGGAGAACCGGCCTTCGTTCCACCACTCTCGCATCGAGCTTTACCCAGGGGAGATTGACAAGCTGTGGTAACTCTCCGAGGTCGCGCCCACTCCCCCGTCCCCGCCAGGCTCCTCAGGCGGTTCTACTGATCGGCTGACCGGCGGCGTGAGCGTCGGCTTCTCGTGAAGGAGCCGCGCCGTCACCTCGTTGGGCGTTCATCACCCGGCGCCTCGTCGGACGGTGTCGTGCCGTCATGACCTTTGCCGAGCGCGGCGTGCTCCTCCTCGTGGCCGTGGGCCTCTTCGAGGGGGATCTTCTCTCCGCCGTACGCCTTGGACATCCGGGCGCGCAGCTTGCCCAGCGGGCCGCGCATCCCCTTGGGCGGGATACCCGCGCGGTCTTCGGAGACCGGCAGCATGAGCACCGGCTCCTTGCCCCGCATGTGCGCCTCGATGTCCTCCGACGCCGGCGTGTGCACCTCGATGAACTCGCCGTGCGGCAGCCGCTTGATCACACCGGACTCCACGCCGTGCGAGACCATCGCGGAGTCGGACCGCTGCAGCCCCAGGCAGATGCGGTAGGTGAT
>NZ_JBEXUP010000193.1:0-14070 GCF_040614375.1 Nonomuraea sp. NPDC005983 | reverse complement strand
TGGCGCCACACCCTGCCGGCGGCGCTCGCGCTACAGGCCGGGGTGCTGCTGGCCGCCGCACGCTGGGCGCCGCCCGGCCAGTTCCCCTTCACCGCGGCCGCGCTGAGCGCGATGGCGGCCGCCGCCCTCATGACCGGCCTGTGGATACGACTTCGGCGGGCATACGTGACCTCCCTGGAACGCGACCGCGAGCAGCAGGCACGGCTGGCCGTCGCCGAGGAACGCGCGCGGATGACCCGTGACATGCACGACATCGTTACCCACAACCTGTCGGTCATGGTGGCGCTGGCCGACAGCGCCGCCTACGTCCGCCACAGCGCGCCGGACCGGGCCGCGGCGGCGATGGAGCACATCGCCGCGACAGGACGCCAAGCCCTGCAGGACATGCGCCGCTCCCTGAGCACCGGCGGCGGCCGCGCCACCTCGGGCAAGGACTGCCTCGACGAGCTGCTTCAGCCTGCGCCCGGGATCGCCGAGCTCGGTCCGCTGGCCGAGCGGATGCGCGCGGCCGGACTGGCGACGTGTGTCCGGGTGGCCGGTGACACCGAGGCGGTTCCCGCCGCCGCCCAGCTGACGATCTACCGGCTGGTTCAGGAGGCGCTGACGAACACACTGCGGCACGCGCCCAGGGCCCGCGCCGATGTGCGGGTCGAAGTATCGTCGCACCGTGCCGAGGTGGAGGTCACCGACGTTCGCGATCCGGTTGTGCTTGGCGCCCCTGGGCCCCTCGACGCCGAGACCTGGATGTCCGGGCCCCACTCTGGGCCCCGGGGCGATGGGCGCGGGATCGCGGGCATGCGGGAACGGGTGGCCGCCTACGGCGGGACCCTGGACGCCGGGCCGGTGACGGGCGGCGGATGGCGGGTGTCGGCCGTGCTGGACCTGGGAGCGCCACGATGATCCGGCTGCTGATCGCCGACGACGAGTCGCTGCTGCGGATGGCCTTCCGCATGGTCTTCGAGGCCGAGCCGGACATGGAGGTGGCCGGAGAAGCGGAGGACGGTGAGCAGGCGGCCCGGCTGGCGCGGCACCTGCGTCCGGACGTGGTGCTGATGGACGTGCGCATGCCCGGCCTGGACGGCATCGAGGCCACCCGCAGGATCGTGCGCGACAGCCCGCGCTCGCGCGTGCTCATCCTGACCACCTTCGACCTGGACGAGTACGCCTTCGCCGGGCTGAAGGCCGGAGCGGCCGGGTTCCTGCCGAAGAACACGCGGCCACAG
The DNA here is from genome assembly GCF_040614375.1 of Nonomuraea sp. NPDC005983. Lineage (NCBI taxonomy): Bacteria > Bacillati > Actinomycetota > Actinomycetes > Streptosporangiales > Streptosporangiaceae > Nonomuraea > Nonomuraea sp. NPDC005983. Next base: position 12,847 of record NZ_JBEXUP010000193.1, on the reverse strand, counting down.
GACCTGCTGAGCGCGATCCGCAACGTCGCGGCGGGAGAGGCGGCGCTGTCGCCGCGCGTCACCCGCCGCGTGCTGGAGAGGTTCGCGCCGCAGATGACGCCGGGGCCCGCCGAGCGGGACGTACGGCTGGCGCAGCTGACCGCGCGCGAGCACGAGGTGCTGATGCAGGTGGCACGCGGGCTGTCCAACGCCGAGGTCGCCGCGGCGTTGCATCTGGCCGAGGTGACGGTCAAGACGCATCTGAGCCGCGTGTTGGTCAAGCTCGGGCTGCGTGATCGCGCCCAGGTGGTGGTCTTCGCCTACGAAAGCGGCCTCATCCGCCCTGCCCCACCGTTATCGGCCCCGCCGGACTCGCCACCCTGCGCCGGCTCGTCAACGACAGCGTCTCCGTAACCGAAGCCGCCCGAACCCTCAAGATCGGCCGATCCACCACCTACACAGCACTCGCAAGGCCCCGACCGGCGCCTACCTCGGCCCGCGGCCCGTTACTGCCGTACTCCGCTGGCACCCCTTGGGTGGGGGCCCTCGTCACCGCCGCTGACAGTGACGGCGACGGCCGGCTCACCCCTCAGAGGTACCGGTCCGTCCTGCAGGCGCTCGGCGCCGACGAAGAGGCGCTCAAGCAGCTCTACGACACCCAGGCCCTCATCTCCGTCGAGGAGGCACAAGCAGCAGTCTTCGCAGGTCAGCAGCAATATCGTTGGATTTACCGCCATTACTGCCGGGACCCTGTCAAGACCTGACGCTCGGTAGGCGTGAAACAGAAGGCAATGACGCATTGTGCCGGTATATATTCACCCTGTCATCATCTTGAGGGGTAGGCCTGCCGATGCAGGGACCGCTCGGGGCATGACGAGCATCCGAACGAAAAGTCCCGTTAGCGGGTGGCCCCAGCCAACTATTTGATCCTCCGCTCGTCCTGCTTGCCGGGCCTGCCCTAGCTTCGGCGTCTATGCCGGTTGAGTTCTTGAGTGATGGTGAGGCGGCCGCGTACGGCCGGAGACGGATGTTGTCCTCGATGTGCCCGGCCCCGGCTAGCGGCGTCTCCTTGGCCGCCTCGCGTAGTGCACACAGCCGGTGACGGTCTGGGCACCGTTTCCGTCACCGCCGGTGATACAGGTTCGCACGGTCTCTCGATCGCACGGATTTCAATTTCCGGCAAAGCTCGATGTTGTCTCGCATGGGGTCGTACACGGGGGAATGGTCTGGGGTGTTGGGGGGCCAGACGTGCCATGACATCTCATGACAAGCCGACTGCGTCGTCCGATCCGAAGGCGGAGCGAGCTCCTGAGGGAACCGTCGAGCGGGCGGTTGAGACAGCCGGCGAGACCGCCACGAGGGAGCGGCCGTTCGGCCGGCAGGGGCGGCCATTCGATCGGCGGTCGCCGTTCTACGTGGGAATGATGGCCGCGGCGGGGGCGGCCACCACCTACGGGGTGATCCTGCTGCTGGGGGTGGCCAAGGACGTGCTGGTGCTCATCGGGCTGGGCCTGTTCATCGCGATCGGGCTCGATCCGGCCGCCAACTGGCTGGTACGGCGGGGGCTGCCGCGCTGGGCAAGCGTGTCGATCATCGTCGTCGCGACGCTGGCGCTGATCGGGGGGTTCCTCGCGCTGGCCATCCCGGTGGTCGTCAGCCAGGTGGGGCAGTTCGTCCATGAGGTGCCCGTCTATCTCCGGGAGGCCACGAGCCAGAACACGTTCATCGGGCGGCTCAACACCCGGTTCGATCTGGCGCACGTCATCCAGAAACTGGGCACCGGGGGGAACGAGATCTCGCTGGTCGGCGGGCTTCTGGGCGCGGGCAAGGCGGTCGTGGGCGCGGCCGCGTCCACGGTGATCGTGCTGGTGCTGACCGTCTACTTCCTCGCCGACATGCCCCGGATCAAGGGCGCCGCCTACCGCTGCATACCCAACTCCCGGCGCCCCCGCGCGATCCTCATCGGCGATGACATCCTGAGCAAGGTCGGCCGGTTCGTCCTCGGCAACCTCATCACCTCCGCGGTCGCCGGCGTTCTCACGTTCATCTGGCTGTTCCTCTTCAATGTCCCGTACGCGCTGCTCCTGTCGCTGTTCGTCGCGCTCATGGACCTGGTCCCCGTCGTGGGCTCCATCATCGGCGGCGTCGTGATCTCCCTGGTGGCCCTGTCGGTCTCCCTCCCGGTCGCGCTGGCCACCGCCGGTTACGTCGTGGCATACCGGCTTTTCGAGGACTATGTCCTGGTCCCGCGTATCATGGGCACAGCCGTCGAGGTCCCCGGAGTGGTCACCCTCATCGCCGTCACCGTCGGCGCCACTCTGCTGGGGATCGTCGGCGCCCTGTTCGCCATTCCCATCGCGGCGGCCCTTCGCCTCATCCTGCAAGAGGTCACGTTTCCCCGCCTCGACAACTCTTGAGTATCACGGGCGTCAAGGACGGATGACAGGCGGATCATCCGTCGGGCGATGTCCTCGACGTGCGCATCGGCCTCGCCGGCGAGGAATGCATCGCGTGCTACGGCGAGGAGGGCGTCCCGGAAGCGCTGTGCGTCGGTGCGTAGCGGTCGTGACGATGGCAACAGCGCCTCCATAAGGGAGATCACCGAGCTGATCGCCTTGCGCACCGATGCCCCGGTCGAGCCGGCGGGGGACAGCGGGCGCAGGGTGTGGCAACCCGCCCTGGCCCGCCTGAACTGCACAGTTACGCCCACCTCGGCTGACATGCTCTCCGCACAGTCTCTGACATCGTTCTGCGTTCGTCTGAGTGCGCGTACGGCCGGCCCTCGACCGGTCGCCCGGACCCAGATAGGACGCGCCTGTCAACCAGCTGTCTATGCCACGTTGATCACTATCCCCGATCGTCGGCGACGACACCGTTCGACATCGCAAAGGATGGGCAGTGAGCAAGCAGCTGACGGGCATTGTCGCCCTGGGGATAGCGGGGTTCATCGTATTGACCGGGTGCGGCGCCAAGTCCGAACCCGCGGCCGCCACACAGCCGGCCGCTGCTGCGTCGGAGAAGACGCAGCAGCCGGAGAAGCCGTCGTCTGACATCGGCGCCGACCCCGCCTGCGCCGAGATCGCCGCGTACCTGAAGGACACCGAGACCGGCGCCGCGCCGGATGCGGTCGGCTTGATCCAGGGGGCCGGGGAACTCAGCGCCAAGCTGGTCGATAAGACCGAGTCTGCCGACCTCAAGCAGGCCTTGGAGATTAACGTCGAGCTGGCGGCGAAGGTGAAGGAGGCGAGCGACGCGGGCGAGGACCCGATGGAGGCGCTGAAGGCCGAGCAGGACCAGATGGACAAGTCGGAGGCGCTGACCAAGAAGGTGTGCGGCATCTGACACGCATGCGGACCGGTCGTGGCGGCATGACCGGCCCCGCGACCGCCCTCAGAGTTACTTTACGGCTGGTCGCACGGACCCGAGTGGAGGGCCAGGAAGAACGGCCAGCTCATCGGAGCGAAATGTAGCGGTAAGACATCGCCCGCCCGCTGCTTAGCGGGACCTTCGTTCCGATGTTCGTCAGCGCCCGGGTGGGAGAGATGTTCGGCTGGCCCTCACATGAGTTGAACCTGACGTTACGTCAGTTTCTAAGCTCGATCATGCATCACCAAGCGAGGGGAAGGCATGTCACGACCTGAAGGGACATGGCGGATCGGCGAGCTGGCCCGCGAGACCGGGCTCACAGTCCGGACGCTGCACCAACTCGGCCTGCTGTCGCCGCTGTCGCGGACCGAGGGCGGGCATCGCAGTTACACCAGCGGCGACGTCCTGCGCCTGCACCGCATTGTTGCGCTACGCAGCCTGGGCATCTCGCTGGAGGAGATCGGGACGCTCCTGGACGGCGAGCCCGACCCGACCGGCCTGCTTCACCGCCAGCTCGAGGTCGTGGAAGAGCGCATCCGCAATGCCTGCGACCTGCGCGCCCGGCTAGTGGACGCCCTGAACAACCTGGGCCGGAACGCCGAACCCTCCATCCGGCAGCTCCTGCAAATCATCGAGGAGACCGTTGCGATGAACGAGCCGATGACCCGAACGCAGTTCGCGGAACTCAAGGAAGAGCTGCAACGGCGGGTACGTGAACTGGGCGACGAGGACGTCGCCGCAGGACCGGCAAGCCCTCGCCGAACTGATCAACCAGTGCGCGCAGGCGGAAACTGATCCTGAGCGGCAGCTGACGGCCTGGGAAGCGCCCGAAACCCTGGGTCTCCTGGTCTGAAAGCCCTGAACCGGGGGGCGGCCGCCATGACGCCTCATCGCAACGGCCCATCGCTGATCGATCACCTCTCCACACGCTCGAATGCCTTCGCGCCGGACCCCACCATGCTCGGCATGCTGGGGTCTACTCGCCTGACGTGCCTCGACGACGTTCAACGGCACCACCCTGTGGTGGGTACTGATCCTTTCCGACCAAGATGATGATTACCCTAAGTGATCACGAGTAGGGCCACGCCCGAACCCGTTGACCATGAGTGCAGGTGTCGTTAATCCGTTGCCGGCCGCCATGCGCATCGCCGATGATTGCGGCCATGGCCACGACTCGACGAGCCGACATGTTCACCGAGGACGGCAAGCCGTCTGACGACGACCCGCGTGAGAACGGACCAACGTTGGGCGACGAGCGCGTCACGCTGGTCGAAGCCCTGCGCTGTGCACGCCTCACATTGGAGATGAAATGCTCAGGGCTTGATGCGGAGGCCATGGCGCGGCGTGCCGTTGAACCATCGACGATGTCGCTCCTGGGGCTGGTGCGACACCTGGCCGAGATGGAGCGTCGGACGTTCCGGGAGATGATGGCGGGACAGGACGTGCCTCCGCTGTTCTGCTCCGACATCGACCGTGACGGTGATTTCGATGGTGCTGTCGCCGACCCCCATGTAGTCACGCAGGCGTGGGAGGCATGGCGTACGGAGGTGGACTTCGCCACGCGACTCGTGGCCGAGGCGCCCAGTCTCGACATCACCGGCGACGATCCCTTGAATCAGCATGGCGGCGGTGGAGGGGCGATGTCGCTGCGCGAGGTGCTGGTCGGAATGATCTGGGAGTATGGCCGCCACATGGGTCACGTCGACCTGTTGCGCGAGCGGATCGATGGACGCATAGGCCAGTAATGATCACGGTAGGGCGCGCCGACCCCGTTGCCGCGCGGTTGGGGGTGGCCCAGTGCACGTACTCGATGGCGCCGCCCTTGGAGACGACGCGGGCGCGAACTCCAGGTCGAGGTCCTCGACGTTGAGGCAGAGGATTTCCTCGGCGCGGGCGGCCGTGTCGTACAGGAGCCGCCACAGCAGTCGTTCGCGTAGGGCGTGGCCGGTGTCGGTGAAGAGCCTCTCCAGCCGGGCGGCCGGGATGGCGCGGTCGCCGCGGCGGGCGAGCTTGCGGCGCTCCAGCCGCCGGGCCGGGTTGGTGGCCGGCAGCTCCTGACGCTGGGCCCAGGGCCGAGCACCACTTTCATCGACTGTCTGCACGACGCGGCCGCGGGGTCGTGCCCGGCCGGCTCCTTCCCGTCGTATGTCAGCGGCGGCGTCAGGACGGCGACAGCCCGGTATCAGAGCGGTCGGCGATGTACGGCGCCGCCGTCACGGTGCGGCTGGTGCCCGCAGCGCAGGCGGATGAGGCCGCGTCCGGGTCATAGCAGTACAGGCCTACCGGGAAGCGGGCGAAGCCCTCCCTCCTGCGGGTGATCCAGGCGATACGGTAGGGCGTCATGAGATCGGTCCACGTCATGATCGCGGCATCCCTCGTAGCCGTCCTCACGGGATGTGGCGGTGAGGCGGACGGATCGACGGCACCAGGGCGGCCCGCCCAGACCACCGCCCCGAGTGCCACCCAGACGCCCTCCCCGCAGGCGCGAGCCATGGAGGTGCCCGCGCCTGATGTCCGCATTCCCACCGACCCCGTCAAGCTGGCCAGTGCTCTCAAGAAGACGACCGCCGCGCTGAACGAGGCGATCGACGGCTGGGACAAGGGGGCGCAGGAGCGGCCGCCGCAGGACGTCGTGCTGCTCTCCCTTCATCAGCAGCGCATCTACCGGGCGATGGCCCGGAGCACGGCGCTGACCCAGGGGGTCGTCACGCGGTTGCCGAAGGGGCTGGCCGCTGAGGCGCGCGACAACACCACGGCCATCGGGAAACTGCTGTCCATGGCCCGTCCGATCAGTGCGGCGCAGCGCAATCGGATGCGCCTGACGGAGCCGCTGCCCGCCGAGCGCTTGCGCGGCTCCATGGTGCGGGCCGAGAAGCGGTTCGGCGTTGAGTGGGAGGTCCTCGCTGCGATCATGCTCGTCGAGACGAAGTTCGGACGGGTCAGGTCGGCGAGCTCCACCGGGGCACAAGGGCCCATGCAGTTCATGCCGGGCACGTGGCGGCAGTACGGGCTGGGCGGGGACGTCCACGACGCGGGTGACGCAGTACTCGCCGCGGCCAATTACCTCAAGGCGTCGGGGGCGCCGCGAGACTACCGGCGTGCGGTGTTCGCCTACAACCACGACACCCGGTACGTGGATGCCGTCCTCGCGCACGCCCGCCAGATCAAGCGCGACTCGCGCAGCTTCTACGCGTACTACAACTGGCAGGTCTTCGTCCTATCCGCGCAGGGCGATGTCCGTCTCACCGGCCCCCGCTGACCTTTTCGAGCATGCCCGGCCAAGGCCGAAAGCGGCGATCGGGTCGAGGCCATGCTCGTAGGGATGCTCAACGCTCGGCGATCTGCTGGAACTTGTTGAGGACGGCGCGTGGGTCGCCGCCGGGTGCGAGAGCGGTGCCCAGCTCCGCGGCCACCGTGCCGCGCAACTCGGCCCAGACCGGCTGCGAAGTCGGGTCGAATCGTGCCTTGGCCACCATGTCGACGATGGGACTGACCTTCGGGTCCTTGCGCATGATCGCCGAGGCGGACGCGGTCGTCGGCAGCAGCCCCTCGACCTTCAGGTACTTGGCGTAGTTGTCGGCCTTGTAGAAGTAGTCGAGAAACTCACGGACCAGCGGCTGGTTGCCGTCCTTCTTGAAGGCCATCAGGTAGTCCTGGATGCCGTGCGTGGCCGGCTGAGCTCCGTGGTTGGTGGGGTGAGTCGTGGCGCCGTACTTGATCCCTGCTTTCTCAACCGGGTCGAGGAAGGCTCGCGTCCCGAAAGACGCGTACACCATGCCCACCTTGCCCTGGGCGAACAGCGGCCATGTGCCGTCGGCGCGGTTGGTCTGGCCCGGGTTCGGCTGGGTGTACCCGTCCTGGATCAGCGACTTGAGGAACTCCAGCGTCTCGACGGCGCGCTCGCCGTTGACGGTCCACTTGCCGTCGGTGCGCCAGTCGCCGCCGTTGGCGCGCATCCAGGTGCCGAACTCGTAGTCGCCGCCCTCGGCGCCGAGCGCCAGCGCGTACGGTACGTAGCCGCCGGGCAGCGCTTTGATCGCCTTGACCGCCGCGCGGAACTCCTCCCACGTGGCCGGAGGCTTGTCGAAGCCGGCCTTCTCCAGGATCGTCTTGTTGTAGTACATGCCGTTGACGGTCGCGACGAACGGCAGGCCGTACTGGGCGCCGTCATAGGAGGCGTTCTCGGCGAAGGACGGCAGGAAGTCCGACAGCACCTCCTTGGACACCACCTCCTCGGCGCGGTACAGCAGACCGGCCTCGGCGTAGTCGGCGAAGACGTTGATGTTCAGGATGTCGGGGAACTGCTTGGTCTGGACCATGGTGTTGACCTGGCTCTGCAGGTTCCCCCAGTCGATCACCTGCAGGTCGACGTTCTTGCCGGGGTGCTCGGCCTCGAAGGATTTGATCAGCTCGTCCCAGTAGGGTCGCGTGCCCTCGGTGTACTGGGCGACGACCAGCTTGATGGAGTGCTGCTCGCCGCCGCCCGAGGCGCCGCCCGACCCGTTGCCGCACGCGGTCAGCGCGAGCACGAGACTGGCGATCGCTGCCAGGCCGCCGAGCCGTGGTCTTCTTCTGGAGGTCATCTCACACCGGTCTTTCTCGTTGTCACTTGGTGCTGCCTGCGGTGAGGCCGCTCACCAGATGCTTCTCGATGAGCGCGAAAAGGATCACCGCCGGCACGATCGCCATCAGCGCCGCGGCGAAGAGGTACTGGTAGTTGGTCTCGTAGAGGCCGATGAATTGCTGGACGCCGACCGTGAGAGGCACGCGGCCGCTCGCCGGGTCGTTGAAGAGCGTCAGCGCGATGACGAACTCGTTCCACACCTGGATGAACGTGAAGATCATCACGGTGACGAGGCCGGGCGCGGCCAGCGGGAGGATCATGCGCAGCATGATCCGGAACTTGCCGAGACCGTCCATCATGGCGGCCTCGTCGATCTCCACGGGGATCGAGCTGAAGTGGGCGTGCAGGATCCACACGGCGAAGGCGAGGTTGAAGGCCGCGTTGATGGCGATGATGACGCCGTAGCTGTTGATCCCGTCCACGAGCAGCGCCTGCCGGTACAACCCGACGAGGAGCGCGACCGCGGGGAACATCTGCGTCACGAGGATCACGCTGAGAAACGCCGTCCGTCCCCTGAAACTGGAGCGGGCCAGCACATAGGCGGCCGGGGCGGCGACGACCAGCACGAGCGCCGTGGAGGCCAGCGCGATGGTGAGGCTGACCCGGAAGTAGTCGGCCAGCGGGATGCGCTGCCACACGTCGGCGTAGTTGGACCACGCCCAGCTGTCGGGCAGGTAGTTCGCCGGGACGGCGAACAGTTCGGCGTCGGTCTTGAGCGAGCCGAACAACATCGCGGCGTAGGGCGCGATGAAGAACATCGCCACCGCGAACCCGATGACCGGGAGCACGACGGGGCGGATCCGCGTCCACCCACGGCCCGCCCGCATCAGCACCGGCCTGTTACGCGTGGCCGCTGCCGGGCGCCGCGGGGAGACGGTGGGGCGCTCCTCCGCGGGCGCGGCCGGCGGGGTCGCGGGTGCACTGTCGCCGGCCGCAGGGTTGCGGTGCGGCCGCAGCACCAGCACGAAGGCCAGGATGAGCAGCAGCAGGAAGACCACGTTGAGGACGCCGAGCGCCGCCGCCTCACCCGCGTCGAGCTGCGCGGTGAACGCGATCTTGTACAGCCACGTCACGGTCGTGTCGGCGTGGTTCCCCGACGTCTTGCCCATGATCACCCAGATGACGGTGAACGCGTTGAAGACGTGCAGCATGTTGAGGACCAGCGCGATCATGAGCGACGGCCGCAGGATCGGCAGCGTCACCCGCCGCCAGGACGCCCACGCGCTCGCACCGTCGATCTTCGCGGCCTCCAGCACGTCGTGCGGCACCGTCTGTAACCCGGACAGCAACACGTACGTGGTGAACGGCATCGAGGTGATGATCCCGACCGCCATGATCGAATACAGCGCCGTGGAGGGGTCCTTGTACCAGTCGACTGGCGCGGAGATGATCGACAGATCCATCAGCAGGCGGTTGAGCAGGCCGTTGCCTCCCTCGTAGATGAAGCGCCACACGGTCGCGGTCATCACCAGCGAGGTCGCCCACGGCACCACCAGCGCGAGCCTGACGAACTTCCGGCCGAAGAAGTCCTTGGACAGGAACTGCGCCAGCGCGAGCGAGAGCAGCATGGTCAGCCCGACGACGATCACCAGCCACAGCAGCGTGTTGCCGACCACGAGGCCGAGCGCGTCCTCCCGGAGGAGCCTGACGTAGTTGTCCAGCCCGGCCACGCCCCTGACCAGCCCGATCCTGCTGACGTCGAGGAAGGACATCCAGACCATGTACAGGGCGGGAAAGCCGACGACACACGCGATGAGGACCGTGCTCGGCGTGAGCCAGCGCCAGGGCGCAGTGCGATGCCACAGGTCAGCAGCTCGGCTTGCCAGAGCGGGGCCCGCCGTTCGCATGCTCATCGGGGGTTTCGGAGGTTGGCGGTCCAGGCGTCGAGCGTTGCCTGCCACTGCGCCGGTTCCTCCGGTCTGCCGGGCACCCCCGGCCGCCTCTGCCAGGGCAACGGGCCGGACTCGCGCCGGTACTCCACCCCGATCGCGTCCAGCCGCGGCAGGTGGGCGGCCAGGCGGCGGCGGAAGTCAGGCAGGTCCCGCTCGGGTCCTGACCATACGGTTTCCGCGAACGCCGCCAGCCGGGGGAAGGCCATGTAGTCGACGTGCCGGGTGGAGTCGATCAGCTCGGTCCAGATCCCGCACTGGGCCCCCAGGACGCGTTCGGCGGCAGGGTCCCCGCGCAGTTCGGCCGGGATGGGTTCGAAGGCGTAGACGTCCTCGAGGGTGAGGACGGTCCTGAACGGCACGGGCTCGTCCTCGCGCTCGCTCTGCCGATAGTCAAAGTAGACGGCGGTGTTGGAGCAGTTGACGACGTCGTGCCCGGCGCGGGCGGCGGCCACCGCGCCCAGGTCGGCCCGCCAGGCGGCCACCATCGCCCCTGGAGCGAGCCCGCCCTCCAGGATCTCGTCCCAGCCGACCAGGCGCCGCCCTCGTTCGGCCAGGTACTCGTCGAACTGGTGGATGAACCAGCTCTGCAACTCCTCCTCGTCGCGCAGCCCCAGTTCGGCGATGCGGCGGTGGGCCGACGGGCTGGCGCGCCACTGGTCCTTGGGGCACTCGTCCCCGCCGACGCACACGTACGGGCTTGGGAACAGGTCCAGCACCTCGTCGAAGACATTCTTGAAGAAGGCGATCGTGGCGTCCTCGACGTTCAGCACGTTGAGGCCGACCCCCCAGGTGGTGCGCACGTCGAGCGGGGTGTCGAGGTTGCCCAGCTCGGGGTAGGCGGCGATGGCCGACTGGGTGTGCCCAGGCAGGTCGATCTCGGGTACGACCGAGATGTGGCGGCGCGCGGCGTAGGCGACGATCTCCCGGATGTCGTCCTGGGTGTAGAAACCGCCGTGCGGTAGGCCGTCCATCTCGCCCATCCAGCCGACCTGGCTCTCCTCGCGCCAGGAGCCGATCTCGGTCAGGCGCGGGTAGCGCTTGATCTCGATGCGCCAGCCCTGGTCGTCGGTCAGGTGCAGGTGCAGGACGTTCAGCTTGTGCAGAGCCATCAGGTCGATGAAGCGCAGCACGTCCGCCTTGGTCATGAAGTGCCGAGCGACGTCGAGGATCGCGCCGCGCCAGGCGAAACGCGGGCGGTCCTCCACGTGTACGGCGGGCAGTTCCAGCGGTCCGCCGGACCCCGCCCTGCGGAAGGCGTCGGGCGGCATGAGCTGGCGCAGCGTCTGCGCCCCGTAGAAGGCCCCGGCCGCCGACCCGGCGTCGAGTGCGACCCTGTCGGGCGCGACGGTCAGCCGGTAGGCCTCGGGCGGCAGGTCGTCGAGGCCGAGCCTGATCGTCGCCGGGCCCGGACTGCTGGGCAGCAGCTCGCCGCCGGTGACCGGGCTGAGCTCGCCGCGCAGCCAGGCCGCGACCTCGCCGAGCGCGGGATCGGCGGTGAGCGCAGTTCTCCGGTCGATGACGAAGCGGCCGGGGCCGGCCTCGTACTGCAGGGGCTTGGGGACGATCACTACCGGGCCTCCTGGGACAGATGATGATGGTGGCGTCGTCGGCTCTCGCCTGACATCGACGGTGGAGGGGCGGTCGCCGGTGTAGAGCTGGATCTCCGCCAGGGCGTGGGCTTCACGCCCTTGGCGTGTGTGACGGCGTCAGCGGTCGGTGGGAGGGCGTCGTTCCGTCCTTCGCCGCCGACCCTTGAGTCGTGCCCGACCGGACCCCAGTAGTCGCCGGACGTCGTCCATGACAGGTCAGAGACCAGCGCCCGCCCGATCTCACCCACGTGCCCGAACGACATCAGGCTCGTTCCTCCTCTACCCACTTACGCAGGAACCCTTCATTAGTAGCACCGGCCCAGATGGAGGGTCAACGCTCATTTCTGCCCAGAATCCGGCGACTTGGCCCATCTTCGAGCGCTCCCCGGCTGGCGTGATGAATCGGGACTTGTAGAGGAGACCTGCGTTAGGACGGCGATGGCCACACTTCGCGGCGGCGACCGGTCACACCTCAGGCAGCTCAACGCCCCGACCGCCTTGACGCCGGCCGAACGCCATGCGACATTTCTCATCGTGTTAGGAGAACCGATCCGCGATAGAAGAACCGAACGCCATGAGCGGACGAAGGCCGAGATCCTCGAGGCGGCCTGGCAGATCGCCCGCACCGAGGGCCTGGCCGGGCTCACGCTGCGGGACGTGGCTCGCAAGGTGGGGATGCGGGCCCCGTCGGTCTACTCCTACTTCGACTCCAAGAACGCCATCTACGACGCGATGTTCGCCCAGGGCTGCCAGGAGTTCCTCAGGCGCGGGTCGCGGCTCGTGGTCACCGGCGATCCGCAGGCGGATCTGCGTGTGGGCAGCCGGATGTTCATCGAGTTCTGCACCGAGGATCCGGTCCGCTACCAGCTGCTGTTCCAGCGCACGATTCCCGGTTTCGAGCCGTCCACCGGCTCCTACGCGCTGGCGGTGCAAGCGCTGGAGACGATCCGGGCGCGGTTGGTGGAGATCGGCATCGACGACCCGGCGGCGCTGGACATGCTCACCGCCCTGACCACCGGGCTGGCCGACCAGCAGATCTCCAACGATCCCGGCGGCGACCGCTGGCTCAAACTGATCGACGAGGCCATGGAGATGTTCTTCGCCCACTGGCACAACCGCATTCCCAGGAGGTCCTGATGCCCAGCGCATCGACGGCGACCCGGTCGCCGCACGGCTTAGATCGACGCCAGGCCGCGGCCCTGGCCGCAGCCGAGTACTCCCGCTTCGTGGACCTGGTCCGATCGCTGGGCCCCGAGGACTGGTCCCGGCAGACCGACTGCCCGGCCTGGGACGTGCGGGCCATGGTCGCGCACGTGCTGGGCGCGATGGAGTTCGTCGCCTCGCCGCGCCAGAGCCTCCACCAACTGCGGGCGGGCAGGCGGGCTGCGGGTGAGCGG
>NZ_JBEXUP010000192.1:0-14407 GCF_040614375.1 Nonomuraea sp. NPDC005983 | reverse complement strand
CGAGCGAGCGGCTGGCGATGGACCCGATCGACGAGTACGGCGCGACGGCCGTGTCGCCCAGCACCACCCGTATCTGGTCGAGCGGCACCCCCACCGGAACACGTTCGAGATCGCCCACTACGAGCGGAAGATCTGCGTGGACTCCCCGCTCGGCTCCGTGGAGCTGACCCCGGTGCCGAGGCTGCCGGAGCCGGTCGAGCACGTCGCGCCCGGCTCCCTGCTCGCGCCCATGCCGGGTAGCGTGCTGCGGGTCGAGGTCCGGCAGGGTGACCGCGTGACGAAGGGGCAGGCGGTCGTGGTGCTGGAGGCGATGAAGATGGAGCATCAGATCACCGCGCCCGCCGACGGCGTCGTCTCCGGAGTGCACGTGGAGAAGGGGCAGCAGGTCGAGGCGGGAGCCGTGCTGGCGATCATTCAGGAAGGGAACCCATGACGCGTCTGGTCCACAAGCAGCTCGCGGACGGCATCGCGACGATCACGCTGGACTCGCCGCCGAACCGCAACGCGCTGTCGGTACGCCTGCTCGGCGACCTGGAGGAGCGGCTGAAGTGGGCGCTGGCCGAGCCCGAGGCCCGGGTCGTCGTGCTGACCGGCACCGGCCGCGTGTTCTGCTCGGGCGCCGACCTGAAGGAGCAGCGGGCCGAACCGTCCGCGACCTCCGCCGGCGCGCCGGTGACCGCGTCCTTCCCGGAGATCCTCGCGCTGATCTGGGAGAGCCCGAAGCCGGTCATCTGCCGCCTGAACGGCACCGCCCGCGCGGGCGGGCTGGGGCTGGTCGCGGCGTGCGACTTCGCGATCGCGCCGCTGGAGTCGTCCTTCGCCTTCACGGAGGTGCGGCTGGGGGTCGTGCCCGCGATGATCTCGGTGCCGGTGCTCAGGAGGCTGGACCCGCGCGCCGCGGCCGAGTACTTCCTGACCGGCGAGGTGTTCGACGCGGCCAGGGCCGTGGAGATCGGGCTGCTGACGCGGGCCGTCCCCCAGGAGGAACTGGACGCGACGGTCGCGCACTACGCCGGGATGCTCAGCAAGGGCGGGCCGGAGGCGCTGGCCATCACGAAACGGCTGGTCAGGGAGGTTCCCGCGGTGTCCTTCGAGGAGGGCCTGCGGCAGATGACCGAGCTGTCCGCGCAGCGCTTCACCTCCGAGGAAGGGCAGGAAGGCATCGCCGCCTTCATGGAGAAGCGGCCGCCCAGGTGGGTCCCCGCGAGCTGAGGAGCCGGCATGTGCACGCACCCGGAGTGCCTGGCATGACGCTGCGCATCGCCAACTGCAGCGGCTTCTACGGCGACCGTCTGTCGGCGGCCCGGGAGATGGTCGAGGGCGGGCCCATCGACGTGCTCACCGGCGACTGGCTGGCCGAGCTGACCATGATCATCCTCGCGGGGAACCGTCTCAAGGGCCGCCCCGGTTACGCGCCCACCTTTCTCAGGCAGCTTGAGGACGTCCTCGGGCTCTGCCTGGAAAAGGGGGTAAAGATCGTGGCGAACGCGGGCGGGCTGGATCCGGCCGGGTGCGCCGAAGCCGTCCACGACCTCGCCGCCAGGCTCGGTCTCTCGCCCGACGTCGCGCACGTCACCGGCGACGACCTCTCCGCCCGCGACCTCGAGCACGTCAACGCCGACACCGGCGAGAGGCTGACCGCCAAGCCGCTCACCGCCAACGCCTACCTCGGCGGGCGCCCCATCGCGACGGCCCTCGCGGCGGGCGCCGACGTCGTCGTGACCGGCCGCGTCACGGACGCCGCCCTCGTCACCGGCCCCGGCATCTGGCGCTACGGCTGGCAGCCCACCGACCTGGACCAGCTCGCGGGGTCGGTGGTGGCGGGCCACGTCATCGAGTGCGGCTGCCAGGCGACGGGCGGCAACTACGCCTTCTTCCAGGACGTCCCGGACCTGGCCCACTGCGGCTTCCCCATCGCCGAGCTGCACGCCGACGGCTCCTCAGTGATCACCAAGCATCCCGGCACCGGCGGACGGGTCTCGATCGGCACCGTGACCGCCCAGCTCGTCTACGAGATCGCCGGGCCCCGCTACCTCGGCCCCGACGTGGTGGCCCGCTTCGACACGATCACCCTCACGGACGACGGCCCCGATCGTGTCAGGATCTCCGGTGTGCGGGGCGAACCGCCGCCCGACACCCTCAAGGTCGCGGTCAACTACCTGGGCGGCTACCGCAACACCATGACCCTCGTCCTGACGGGCCTGGACATCCCCGCCAAGGCCCGCCTGGCGGAGGCCGCGATCTGGGCCAGAATCCCCCGCGACACCTTCGCCCAGACGGACGTCACCCTCACCCCCTCGGGCCTCCTCCGGATCACCGTCATGGACCCGGACCAGCGCACCGCTGGCAGGGCCTTCTCCTCGGCCGTGGTCGAAACGGGCCTGGCCAGCTACCCGGGCTTCCACGGCCTCACCCCGCCGGGCGACGCCAGCCCGTACGGGATCTACTGGCCCTCTCTCGTCCCGGCGTCCGACGTGCATCCGCAGGTCTTCCTGAACGGCGCCCCGCTGCCCGACGACCCCACCACCGGCCCACCCGCGACCGCACCTGCCGACCTCGCCCCGCCCCCGGCCAACACCAGCGGCACCTCCGCTCCCCCGCCGCCGGACCGTCAGGAGGCAGGGCGTGACGCGGCGCCCGCCCCCGGTGACCGGCCGACCGTCCGCATCCCTCTGGGACGCATCGCGGGCGCCCGCTCGGGTGACAAGGGCGGCAACGCGAACCTCGGCGTCTGGGTCGCCACCGCGGAGCAGTACGCCTGGCTGGCGGCCTACCTCACACCGGACCGCCTCCAGGCCCTCCTCCCCGACCTGGCCCCGCATCGCGTCGATCGCTACGACCTGCCCAACCTCCGCGCGCTGAACTTCGTGATCCACGGCCTCCTCGGCCGCGGCGTCGCGGCCAGCCCACGCCTGGACCCCCAGGCCAAGGCCCTGGGCGAAGAACTCCGCGCCCGACTCGTGGACATCCCGACCACCCTCCTGCCGGTCTGAGCCGCCGATCCTCGGTGATCAGCGGGGTTCAGCGGCATCGAGCAGGATCTTCAGCAGGTCCTTCGGTGCGTCTCGCATGAGGTTGTGCCCGCCGGCCAGCGCGTGCGTCGTCCACGAGGGGTCCGCACGCAGCCGCTCGTAGACGGGGGTGAAGGGGGACTCGCCGTCCCAGCCGGCCGCGTACACGTAGACCCGGCGGCCGATCCGCGCGGGGTCGCCGGTGAGCCGGAGCGGCTGGAGCAGCGAGGCGAGCGGGTGCGGTGTGGCCCGGGCGTCGAAGAACGGCAGCGGTCGGGCGGCGTAACCGGTCTCCACCACGTCCGCGTACCACTGCCGCTCGCGCTCGGAGACCAGGTTCCAGCAGGAGTCGCCGTTCCCCGGCACCATGGCGTCCACGTAGGCCAGAGCGGTCACGCGGTCAGGCATGCGGTCGGCGACGCCCGTGATCACCATTCCGCCGTAGCTGTGGCCGACCAGCACGGCGTCCTGGATGTCCGCGGCCGCCAGCACCCCGGTCACGTCCTGGATGTGCGTTTCGAGGTTCACTCCGCCGGTCAGCAGGTGGCTGCGTTCGCTGAGCCCGGTCAACGTCAGCGGGTGGGCGCGGTGCCCGTGGTCACGTAGCCCTTCGGCGAGCTCGTCGAAGCACCAGCCGCCGTGGCACATGCCGGGGATCAGGACGAAGGTCGCCATGGTCGTGCTCCTTGTCGTTGTGTCTCTGGGGCCGCTCGGAGGTCATCGGGCTCCCGCGTCGCCACCCGGCAGAGGCGCCGTGGACAGGCGCGGGCGGCCCGCGAGAGTGGCGATCGGAGCCGCCGCAAGAAGGGCCCGGACGCCTGAGGTCGAACCGATCGGTACGATCCGCGATGCTAGCAGTTGATCGAACCGGGCGGTACCATCTGGGCTATGCCGGTCCCCAAAGGCTCGACGATCGATCCGGAACGCACCCGCGCCGCCATCCTCCAGGTGGCCACTTCGGTGCTGTACGAGCGCGGGCTCGACGGCGTCGGCGTGGCCGAGCTGTGCGCCCTCGTCGGGGTGTCCAAGGAGACGCTCTACCGGCACTTCGGCACCAAGGACGGCCTGGTCGAAGCGGTGCTCCAGGAGCGCGGCGAACGCGTGACGACCTGGCTGACCAGGGCCGTCGCCGCCGCCGGGAACGACCCCCGCGACCAGCTCGCCGCGGTGTTCGACGCCCTCCGGCAGTGGTACGACGACCCGGTCTTCCGCGGCTGCGCCATGCTGAACGCGGCCGCCCAGCACCACGTCGAGGCCGTGCGCACCATCACCGCGCGTCATCTCGACCGCTACCTCGAGCTGCTGACCGCGATCGCCGAGCGCGCCGGAGCCGCCGATCCGCACCTCCTGGGGCGGCAGTTGCTCATCCTGGTCGAGGGCGCCACCGTCGTAGCCGCGCATCACGACACCGTCGGCACGGCAGAGCACGCCCGCCAAGCCGCGCTCGCCTTGCTGTCCGCTTCGGCACCGTCGAGCTGACCAAAGGCCGGCGGCCCCTGCGACCCACTACCGGCAACGAGAAGCGCGGGAAGCCGGCCAGCCGACACGGCGCGGGCTCAGGTCGCGGGATCGCCAGGGGCGGTGGGTTGCCGGGCGCGGGCGGCCAGGAGGCCGGCGCCCAGCAGTCCCGCGTGGACACCGAGGGACGAGGCGCGGACGCCGGGAGGGTGGCGGAAGGCGAGGCGGGAGGCGAGCCGCTCCCGAAGCGGGACGAGGAGCGTGTCGCCCGCGAGCGAGAGTCCGCCGCCGATGACGACGAGCGCCGGGTCGAGCAGCAGCGTATAGGTGGCCAGGGCGACCGCCAGCGCCTCCACGGCCTCGTCCCACACGGACGTGGCCTGCGCGTCACCCGCCTCCACCCGGCGGACGACCGCCGCGGCCGAGGACTCCCCGCAACGGGAGGCGATCGCCGAGGCGGAGGCGTACGCGCCCAGGCAGCCGCGCTGCCCGCACCCGCAGGGCAGGCCGTCCGGCCAGACCGGAATGTGCCCGATCTGCCCGGCCCAGCCGGACGCGCCGCCGTACAGAGAGCCGGACAGGACGATCGCGCCCGCGATGCCAGTGCCTATGGGGAGGTAGAGGACGTGTCCCCCGCCCTCGCGCGCACCTCCAGCGCCTTCGCCCTCGGAGCCCCCCGTGAACGCGAGTTCGGCTTCTCCGGCTGAGCGGACGTCGTGGCCCAGCGTCAGCGGCAGGTCTCCCTCACTGAAGGCTTCGGCGGGGACGTCGCGCCAGCCGAAGGCGGCGGAGAAGACCGCGTGCGTCGGCGTGACCAGCCCCGGAACGGCCAGCCCGACCGCCACGGGAGCGAGGAGGCCCGCCGTGTGGGGCCGGGGCCGGGAGAGGTCGGCGACGAAGGACGAGATGGCGGCGATCACCCGATCCGGCCCCTCCGCGCGAGGGGTGGGGCGGCGTTCGGAGTAGAGGATGGTGCCGTCTGACGTGACGAGCCCGCCTTTGATGCTCGTCCCACCGACATCAACCGCCACAAAGCACTCCATTCTCCTATACTCCCCCAAATCCAGCAGCAGGAGCTGCCGGCGCCGCCATCCGGCGGTCCCGGGCGGAAATTCGGTTGGGCGCATGGGGGCGTTGCTTGGATGATGTCCGGCATGGAGCCGCGCCGTCTCACCCTGAACGATCTCGACGCCTGCACCAAGCTCGCCGAAGACCGCCAGTGGCCGCCCGAGCGGCACAAGTGGACACTGCTGTTCGAGGTCGGCGAGGTGTACGGCGTCGACGCGGCCGACGGCGACGGGCTGGCCGCGACGAACGTCCTGACCCGGTACGGCGACGACCACGCCGTGGTCAGCATGGTCCTCACCGCCTCCAGGTACGGCAGGCAGGGGCTGGCGCGCGGGCTCATGGAGCACGTGCTCGACCAGGCGTCCGGCCGTGTCGTGTCGCTGCACGCCACCGAGAACGGCCGCCCGCTCTACGAGCGGCTCGGCTTCCGTACGGTGGGACGGGTCGCCAAGCACACCGGCGTCTTCAAGGGCCGTCCTTCCGACAGGACGCGCCCGGCCACCGTCGAGGATCTCGACGCCGTCCTCGCCCTGGACGCCGAGGTGTTCGGCACCGACAGGTCGCCGCTGCTGCGGCGGATGTTCTCCTTCGGCGAGCGGGTGCGCGTCGCCGAGGGCGGGTTCGGGCACTGCTGGCGCAACGACGGCAACGTGGTGATCGGCCCGGTGGTGACACAGGACGAGCGGACCGCCAGGGCGCTCATCGGGGACCTGGCTCTGGACGTCGGCGGCGAGGTCCGCCTGGACCTGGACCTGGCGAAGGAGAGCCTGGTCGGCTGGGCGGGCGAGCACGGCATCGGCGACCCGTGGCCTGTCTCGCTGATGGTCCGCGACGGCGAACTGCCCGGCGACCGCACCCGGCAGTTCCTGCCGTTCATGCAGGCCCTGGGATGATCACGCGGCTGCCCCAGGCGGTCCGGCGAGCGCGGGGCTCGCAGGTCCGCTCCAAGCGGTTCGCCGGTTGACCTGGCGAGTGAGGCTCTCGTAGGGTCACCGCCAGAATGTTGTTCGGTCGAGGAGCGGCCATGTCCTCAACGCACATCGACGTCAGCACTGTCGACCTCGACGCGCTCGGCGCCTGGATGGACGCCCAGGGCCTGCCCGGAGGCCCCGTCACCGGTGTCGCTCCGGTCCCCGGCGGCACCCAGAACGTCATGGTGCGGTTCGAGCGCGGCGGCGTCCCGTACATCCTGCGCAGGCCGCCGCTGCACGCGCGGCAGCAGAGCAACGAGGTGCTGCGTCGCGAGGCGCGGCTGCTCGCGGCGTTGCGCGACACGCCGGTGCCCGTCCCGAGCCTGGTGGCGGCGCAGACCGCCGAGGAGCC
Organism: Nonomuraea sp. NPDC005983; assembly: GCF_040614375.1. Lineage (NCBI taxonomy): Bacteria > Bacillati > Actinomycetota > Actinomycetes > Streptosporangiales > Streptosporangiaceae > Nonomuraea > Nonomuraea sp. NPDC005983. The sequence continues at coordinate 7,547 of NZ_JBEXUP010000192.1, read as the reverse complement.
GGTGTTCTACCTGATGGAGCCCGTCGACGGGTTCAACCCCTCAACCGGGCTGCCCGAGCCGCACGCGTCCGACCCGGCCATCCAGCACCGCATGGGGCTGGAGGCGGCCGCCGCGCTGGCCCAGCTGGGACGGGTCGCGCCAGAAACGCTGCCCGGCTTCGGCCGGCCGGAGGGCTTCCTGGAGCGGCAGGTGCCGCGCTGGCTGCGGGAGCTCGACTCGTACGGGCGGCTCGACGGCTACCCGGGCCCGGACATCCCGCACCTGGACGACACGGCCGCCTGGCTGGAGCGGAACCGTCCAGGGAGCTTCACGCCGGGCGTCATGCACGGCGACTACCACTTCGCGAACCTGATGTTCGCCCATGACGGTCCGAGGGTGGCGGCGATCGTCGACTGGGAGATGTGCACGATCGGCGACCCGCTGCTGGACCTGGGCTGGCTCCTGGCCACCTGGCCGTCGAACGCCGAGCACGTGCCGGGTCTGCCGTCGCCGAAGGATCTGGTCGCCTACTACGCGGCGCTGTCGGAGCGCGACCTGTCAGCGGTCGACTGGTACGTCGTGCTGGCCTGTTTCAAGCTCGGCATCGTGCTGGAGGGCACGCACGCGCGGGCCTGCGCGGGCAAGGCCCCCAAGGAGATCGGCGACGCCCTCCACGCCACCGCCCTGGCCCTCTTCGCCAGAGCGCACGAGATCACGCACGGGCACCCCTGACGCGCCCGCCGCACACCCCCGCTTCCGGGGCGCCAATCCCCCAATGCACCATTTTTCAGAAAATGATCACACAAATCCCTTCGAGACGTACAATTGCGCGCAATTGCAGTCCAACGTTCGGGGAAGGATCGTCATGCGCATGCGGTTCCTCGGCTCCACGTCTGAGGCGGGCGCCTGCCCCACCCTGTACGAGACCGACCGCGGCACCATCGTCGTGCAGGGTCTCCAGGTCACCGACCCCGAAGCGCTCGCGGACCTCCGTGACGTCCTCGACGGCGAGACGGCGGTCGAGGTCCCCCGCGAGCTCATCACCGAGATCGCCCGCCGGGTCCTGCTGGACGCCCAGTAAACGCTTTCTCCACATCAGGTGCGCCACCTACCGCGATCGATTGGTCACGATTGCGTGACTGGGCCTGGCATGATCCTCTCCAGCGGGTCTAGCCTCTTTCGGCGTGACGTCCTTTCAGCAGGCGCGCATCGACCTCGGCAGCCAGTTACGCCAGTTGCGCGAGGCAGCCCACCTGTCGGGCAAAGAACTGGCCGAGCGGCTGCACTGGCAGCCGTCGAAAGTCTCGCGCCTGGAGAACGCCAGGCAGACGGCCACCGAGGACGACGTCGTGGTGTGGGCGCAGGCCGTCCAGGCTGCTCCGGAGACGACGGACGAGCTGATCAGTCAGGCGATCACGCTGCTGGAGCGGCACGACGACTGGAAGCAGCGGCACCGCAGCGGCCTGGCCGCGATCCAGGAGGACATCCGCGACCTGGAGGCGCGCACGAAGCTGTTCCGTGTGTTCGAGCCGGGCATCGTGGTGGGGCTGCTGCAGACGACCGAGTACGCGCGGCACGTGTTCCGCAAGGTCAAGCGGCTCTACAGCGCGGCCGACCAGATCGACGCGGCCGTGCGGGTGCGAATGCAGCGCCAGGAGATCCTCTACGACCGCAGCCGCACGTTCCGGTTCGTCGTGTTCGAGTCGGCGCTGCACACCCGGCTCGCGCCCGCCGCCGTCATGCGCGGCCAGCTCGACCGGCTGCTCGCCGTCAGCACGCTGCCGAACGTGGAGTTCGGCGTGATCCCGTTCGACGCCGAGCTGCCGTCGGCGCCGATCAACGGGTTCTGGATCTACAACGAGGCGATGGTCGGCGTGGCCACCATGACGAAGGACCTGGTCCTGCGCGATCCGGACGACGTGGCGCTCTACGTACGCGCGTTCGACGACTACGCCAAGGTCGCGGCGTTCGACGAAGCCGGACGAGATGTCATCATCCGTATACTTCACGGCCACGGACGACAACCCTCAGATTAATCCCCGCAATTGCTTGCCGCCCGCCCCAAGATCGTGCAATTCTGTCGCGAGACGTTGCGGAGGTGACGCATGATGCTGGATACGGCGCTCTGCCTCGAGCAGTTCGCATGGCACGCAGGTCGTCACGCTGACCTGTCGGTTCAGAGTCTGGCCCTGGCTTCAGACCCGGCCTACGTGTCGGTCCGCAACCGGTTTTCGGCAACACTGGCGGAGACGGTGACGTGCTCCGAAGAGGGCGCGTTCGTCACGTCCTGGGGCTACCGTCTCGGCAGCACCGACAACGTCGAGGCCGCCGCCGCCCGCCTCGCCTTCCTCCTCGCCGCACTGCCCGCCTGACTCCGCGCACGCCCACCCGGCTCTCGGCGGCGACCACCTGAGTGATGGTGTCTCAGCGGACCCGCACGACCCTGAATCGCCCTCCGGGCTCGCTTGAGCCGTGTGCCGCACGGCCCTGAGGGGCCGGAGTGCGGTAACGCGCTCCGACTCCCCGCCGCGTTTCCGGCTGTCACGGAGCGGGGCCATCGGGACTTCGCGCTCGACTTCGCGCTCGACTTCGCGCTCGACTTCGCCCTGTGAGCCCTGTGAGCCCTGTGAGCCCTGTGAGCCCTGTGAGCCCTGTGAGCCCTGTGAGCCCTGTGAGCCCTGTGAGCCCTGTGAGCCCTGGGGCCCGCGATGGCGTGAACCTTTGCCGAGGCTGACGGCAAGACATAGGTGAGGCCGTGCTCGCCCGCTCTTCCCGGGGGCGGTAACGCCCGCGGTTCAGAGGCCAAGAACAGACAGACGATCACGTGGGCGGATCCGGCTGCCCCACAAAGGAGTCCCGTCCATGACGTGCGCTGCCCGAAAAGCGCGGCCTGCTCAGGAGGCGGCGCCTTCTTCTCGGAGGGCGAGGCGGAGACGGGATCTGGCGATGAAGCTGGAATGCGGCAAGTATGCGCTGCCGGCCAAGCATTGCGGGCCGCATTTTCGGCTTTTATAGATTGGAATCTGCATGCGCGTATACCTGGCCATGGTCGCGAAACGTCGAGGGGTGGATCTCAGCCGGCCTCTCCGTCTGGCTCGTTCGCTTCTCCGTGACGTATTTCCGGTGCCGTTGGAAACCGTCGACGCCGGCGAGTGGGTCAGTCCGGACACCGCGTTGCTCGCCTGGTCCAACGAGGAAGGGGCCGATGAGCGCCCGCCGCTGATCGTGCGGGAGAACCGCGGGGGCTTAGGCGTGAGCGGCACGCTCGCCTCCCAGCGGGATGTGCGGCGCCTCAGTCAAGCGTCCGCCCTAGGTGATGTGATGGCGGACCTCTCCGGATGCTTCTCCGTCATCCGGGTAGCGGAAGCGGACATTCAGGCCGCCACCGCAAGCACCAGGGCGCTGTCCGTCTTTTACGCTGAGAACGAGGATCTGCACCTGGTGGGAACCCGTGCGCTGCACGTGCACCTCGTGGCGAACGAGGGGACGGTCGCCTGGAACGAGGTCGCCCTGCAAACTATGATCCGTCAGGGATACTTCCTGTCCGATGAAACCCCTTACCGAGGTGTGATGGCACTTGGGCCATCCTCCGTCATCACGGTAAAGGACGGTCGCAGGAGCATCGTCACGCGTGCGCTGCCACCGGCGCAACCGATGCCGACCTCAGCGAGAGCGAAACGTAGGGCGATCAGCCAGTTGAGTGACGCTCTCGTCGCCGCCGTCGAGCCGCTGCGCACCATCTCCGAACCGGTGAATCTGGCGCTGACAGGTGGGCGCGACAGTCGTTTGATGGCCGCGCTTCTGCATGCGGGCCGCGTTCCTTTCCGTGCGACGACCAACGGGCTTGCTGCTCACCCAGATGTGACCATCGCCGGCGCGGTCGCCGCTCACCTGCGTATTGATCACACGGTCATTCCGCCGGTACAGACCGAGGCGAAGGACGCCGTTCTCATCCCGCACCCGGATGTGCGCACCTATGAGGTCATCCGCGCCTGCGAAGGAATGACGTCTGCATACGAGAGCATCGTGGACTACCGGCCGTACTCCACGACGCCGACCATGTCCGGGCAGAGTGGTGAGATCCTCAGGGGCGGTTTCCTTTACAGTCAGGGGCAGACCACCGATAAGGCAATGCGCCGTAGGGTCAATGACTTCTTCCTCAAGAACGAACCTCTCTTCACTGATGAGGCGAATGAGCACGCACGCGAGTCGGCGGCGCCATGGCTGCGACGAGTCGGCGAGAACCCGTGGGAAGTGCTCGACCACCTGTATGTCACATACCGAGTGGGACGTTGGCATGCTGCGGCAAGGGTCGGATCACTGCGGCGTGGAGATCCGATTCAGCCGTTTCTCGACAATCGTGTGGTGCTGGAGGCGCTGTCGCTCGATCAGCGGTGGCGCCATTCGGAAGAAGTCGTCTACCAGCTGATCAGCCGACTGGCTCCAGGTCTGCAGAAGATCGAGCTTGACGGCGAACCCTGGCGTTTCCAGGCCGGGGAGGCGGAATCACAGCGCAGCTGGTGGCGGCGGAAGCCGTCCACGAGGACCCCTGCACCACCAGCCCAGAAGCGCGGTGGCAGCTGGAACTGGCGTACCAGCCCAGGGCCGCACCTGTCTGCTCTGCTCGGAGAGTTCGTACTCGAACGAGCCGATGCTCTGGCTTCCCTCGTGCGAGGCGACGAGTTGAAGGCTTTCTTCTTCGACCCCGTCGTCAAGCAGCCTGCACTGGCGTGGAATCTCTATACGGTCGCCGCCCTGCTTACCGGCGCCTTTCCCGGAAAACCCCCCACGACGCAAGGACCAGTGCGTATCGAGATCCCGCAGCATTAGACGAGTCAGCCCAAAGGGATCGTCGCCGCGGCGGCGGCCGGCACAGCCGACGGGCGCTACGTCGCCCGCGTGCGCTGGTCGGCCCCGCCAAGGGCCGCGCAGGCCGGGCCCCGTCACTGTGCGCGGCCCGGGCGGGTTCGCGTCTCAGGAGAAGGCGGTGACCGCGATTCCCGCCTCCTGGGCCGCGGCGGTTCTGGCGTGGGTGAGCAGGCGGCCGCGGGTCAGCACGTTGGGGTGCAGGGTGTAGCGGATGATCAGGCCGTCGAGCATGGCGTCGATGCGCTCCGCCGACCCGGCCGGATCCTCGCAGGTGAACTCCCCCGCTTCGGCGCCCGAGGAGAGGACCTGCGCCAGCGCCTCCAGCCAGGCCGTCTCCAGCTCCAGCATGATCGCGTTCACCGCCGGCTCGCGCAGCGCGGTGTTCCAGGCGTCGATCCACAGCAGCCAGCTCTGGTCGGACCGCGACTCGGGGATGTAGTAGCGCAGCACCCGGTCGAGCCGCTCGACCGCCGTGCCGGGGCCGCCGGCCAGCTCGCCGAGCCTGGCGCTCTCGATGTCGAGGGTGGCCTTCAACATGGCGACGATGAGCTCGTCCTTCGTCGCGAAGTGGTAGTGGATCAGCCCGCCGCTGACGTTGATCGACTTGGCGATGTCGGCGATCCGGGTGTGGGCCAAGCCCTTCTCCAGCACCACCTTGCGGGTGGCTTCGAGCAGTTCGGCTCTGCGCTGGTCTGCCTGCTCGGCTCTGGTCCTACTCGACACGGCCCAAGCTTATCCGTCGACTGATCGACCTCACCCCTGGCCGAGCCGGACGACGCCACGCGCGAACTCTCCGACGCCGCCGGCCTCGCCCGCGGCAGCGTCTCGCTCGCCTCGGAGACGCTGCTCACGATCACCTCCGCCTGCTGAGCGGCTGTTCTCCGACCGTTGACCTTCCGGAGTCGTCACGGTGAATCTCGGTTGCCCCGGGGCTGGGCAGACAGCGATGATCCTCCTCATGTCCGACGCTGCGTCTGCGGGTTCCGCGCTATGGCCGTATCCCAAGATCTCCGCGAGGGGACTGCATGGCGTGTCCGGGGTCCGGGAGTGGATCGCGGTGGAAAAGGTGCACGGGGCGCACTTTGCGGTGGTGTGCGACGGTTCCGGGGTTCATCCGGCGAAGCGGCGTGAGCTGCTGGGCGACGATGCACTGGACGGTTTCTTCGGCGTGAGCAGGGTCTGGCCGGTGCTGTCGGTGGCGGCGGCCCGTTTCGCCTCCGCACTGCGCAGCGAGTGGGGCGGCACTGCAGTGGTGACGATCTACGGCGAGCTGGCCGGCGGACGCTACCCGCACCCGGATGTGCCTGCCGTTGCCGGGGCCGAGCCGGTCCAGACGGGCGTGTGGTACGCGCCGGGCCTGCACTGGCTGCCGTTCGACGCATCGGTCGAGAAGACTGACGGCCGCTGCTGGATCTCTGACCGTGCTCTGCGCGAAGCCGCGGCGGCCGCAGGGCTCATCTGCCCTCCCGCTCTCGGGCGCGGCGCGCTGAGCAAGCTCCAGGAGCTGCCGCGCGCCTTCCCCACAAGAGTCCCAGCCCTCTTCAGGCTGCCCGAGCTGCCGGACAATCTCGCCGAGGGCTACGTCCTCAAGCCGACTGGCGAATGGCGGGAGGCGGACTCCGCAGGCGCAGGCATGCGTCCGGTGGTCAAGGTGAAGCAGGAGGCTTTCGCCGAGGACGAGCGGTTCGACGGCGCACGTCCCTATCTGCCACCGCCGCAGGGAGCGGCCGGAGTTCCCGCCTGGCTCCTGGCCCAGGCCTCGGCACTCCTCACCCCCGCTCGCGCGGCCGCCGCGGTCAGCAAGCTGGGCCCTCACACTCCGGTGGAAGCCTTGGCGGAGGAGATCACCCGGGATGTTTCGGAAGAGCTCGCCGAAGCGCTGGGAGGACTGGAGGGCACACTCCTATGCCCTCTGGAACGAGCGCTTCTGCCCGGGGCACGCTCCCTGGCGGTGTTCGACGCCAAGGACCGCCATCCCTCCCGGACGTGAAGGCCGGAGCGCCGGCCCACACGTCGATAGAGCAATCAAGAGCGGGGCTGACATCGCTGTCAGCCCCGCGATCTAGCCGGCCGAGCAGTCGTAGAGGCCGTCCTGGCCGTCCACGGCCTTGCAGTTGGCCTGGACCCAGGTCGTGACCTCGGTGCTCCCCCTGCCCGGCCCGCCCCTGCCGGTGTCCGGCAGCACGTAGCGGAGGCTGCCGGACGCGACGAGCTTCGTCAGCCGGCCCACGGTCATGGCGGGGTCACTGCCGGTGAAACCGCCCATGGCGATGACGGGCCTGCCGGTGGACAGGATGACCGACGACGCCTCCCGGGCGCTGCTCACCGCGACGAGCCAGGTGGCCTCGCCCTGGTTGGCCGCCAGGTAGGCGACGAGCGCGTCGCTGACCCGCCCTCCGGGGCCGCCGCCCATCGGGAACGAACGGCGATCATCGGTCCGCTCGCCCGGCGGCTGTCCGAGAGGCGGGCCCATGGCGCCGGGTCGCTCGCCGCCCATCGCCTGTGCCGGACGCGTCTGGCCGCCCGGCCCAAACCCCATCCGTCCCGTGGCCGGGCCGGCGGTCGGGTTGGTGCCGTTGACCTGCGACTGCAGCGGCGTGACCGCGTACGCGGCGGGCCCGGCGAGAGCGGCGAACAGCGTGGCGACCAGGGCCGCCGTGGCGATCCCGACGGCGACGTCCGTCCGCAGCCTGGCCAG
>NZ_JBEXUP010000191.1:0-14565 GCF_040614375.1 Nonomuraea sp. NPDC005983 | reverse complement strand
GGGCGCGCTCGCCGGGGCGCGGTGGGTGCCGGGGGGCGGCGAGTACACGCCGGTGGCGGCGCTGCTGCTGCCCCGCCAGGTCGCCGGCGGGTACGTGGAGTGGGCCCGCGACCGGGGCGACACCTGGCCCGACGACGTGCTCATGGGACGCTACCTGCGCCAGGCCGGGGTCCCCGTGTACGTGGCCGTGCCGAACCTGGCAGAGCACGAGGACCTGGCGAGCCTGGTGGACAACGACTTCCAGGGGCTGCGCCGCTCGCCGTGCTTCTTCGCCGACGACCCGCTGGCGGACCAGGGCTCGGAGAGCCTGCTCAGGGAGCTGCCGGTGATCCCGTTCTTCAAGCGGGGCGTGGCCCAGTGCGCGGTCCGCGCCCCCAAGACCGGGCGGTGGCGGGACATCCGCTGCGAGGACTACCTGGCGGGGCGGGGCATCGACGCCGAGTCTCTGCGGGCGGGAGCGGCGACCCGGCACTGGCCGCTCTGGCTCACGGCCTACACGATGGGCATCGTCCACGCCCGAACCGCCCCGGACGACGCCGACCCGCGCGCCGTGGCGGATGCCGATGCGCGGGTGCTGGACCGGGCCGACCCGCGGGTGCTGGATCGGGCGCTCGCCACGATGGGGCCCGGCGGGCTCTGCCACGAGCTCGGGGCCCGCGACCTCGCCCGGCTCGGGCCCGAGCTGCACGAGGTGGCCCGCGCGGGCCTGGAGGCGGGCCTCGCCGACCGGCCGGAACACCGCCCTCCGGCCCTCGCCGACCGCCCCGTGGTGACCCTGACGGGCGCGGCCACGTTCGTCCGCGACCATCTGACAGGGGCGCTCGCCGACCACGGCTTCCGCACGGCCGGCCCAGAAGAGGACACCGCCGTGGCGGTGCACGTCTGCGCGCTCGGCTGGGACGAGGACGCCGACCCGGAGGAGGAGCTGCGCCTGGCGCGCGCGGCCTTCGCCGACGGGCGCGGCGGCGTCCTGCTCAGCTCGTGCCACGTCTACCCGCACGGAGAGCACACCGAGGAGGCTCTAGCCGACACCGCGCCGCTTGCGCGGGCCATTCTGCGGGTGGAGGAGGCGGCGGCCAACGCCGTGGTGCTGCGGCTGGGCGAGCCCTACGGGCCCGGGATGCCGCAGCGGGGCGCGGTCGCGGAGCTGGTGCTGCGGTCGTCGCTCAACCGTCCCGCGCCCGTCGCGGGCTCTCCCGCGCAGCTGGTGCACGTCCAGGACATCGCGCGGGCGGTGCTGGCGGCGCTCGCGGGCAACCCGGCGTCGCGGGTGTTCAACGTCGCCAACCCGGCACGGCTGGGCACGCGCGAGCTGGCCGAGGCGGTGTCAGGGGCGGTGCGACCGGTGGACGTCGAGACGTCCGACGGCCCGCCGGAGCCGCTGGTCAGCGTCGAGCGGGCCGCCGCCGAGCTGGGCTGGCGGCAGAGCGTGACGCTGGACTACGGGCTCCACACCTGCGCGCAGTGGCTGGCCTACGAGAGCGACCTCCCTTAACCGCTGCCCTCGCCCGGAGAGACCAGCCCGGTCTCGTACGCGACCACGACGGCCTGGACGCGGTCGCGGAGGCCGAGCTTGGACAGGATGCGCGCGACGTGCGTCTTCACCGTCGTCGCGCTGAGGGTCAACCGGTCGGCGAGCTCGGCGTTGCTCAGGCCGGTGGCGAGCAGACGCAGCACCTCCAGCTCGCGCGGCGTCAGCCCGGACAGGTCGCGGTGCACGGTGGCCTTCACCTCGTCGCGGGGCGCGAACCGCTCCACCAGGCGTCGGGTGATGGTCGGCGCGAGCAGGGCGTCGCCGGAGCGCACCAGCCGTACCGCGGCCACCAGGTGCTCGGGGGTGACGTCCTTGAGCAGGAAGCCGCTGGCGCCGGCGGCGAGGGCGGCGTAGACGTACTGGTCGAGATCGTAGGTGGTCAGGATGAGGACGCGGGTCTCGTCCGCGCCGCCGGCCAGGATCCGCCGGGTGGCTTCGAGACCGTCCATTTCCGGCATCCGGATGTCCATGAGGACGATGTCGGGCCTGGTGCGCCGGACGGCGGCGACCGCCTCGGCTCCGTTGGCCGCCTCGGCCGCCACCTCGATGCCGTCGGCTGCGAGGATCATCCGGAACCCGGTGCGTACCAGCGCCTGGTCGTCGGCGATGACGGCGCGCAGCGGCCCGCTCACGCGGGTCTCCACGGGAGCCGGGCCCTGATCCGGTATCCGCCGCCGGTTCTCGGGCCGGCGTCCAGGGTTCCGCCGTAGAGGGCGAGCCGCTCGCGCAGCCCGATCAGCCCGTGGCCGTTGCCGGCCCTCGACGGCGCTGCCTGCTCGCCGCCGGTGTCGGTGACCTCGATCTCCAGCCGGCCCTCGTCGTGGCCGATCACGACGGACGCCTCCGCGCCGGACGCGTGCTTGATCGTGTTGGTCAGGGCCTCCTGGACGACGCGGTAGGCGGCCAGGTCGACCCCGGGGGGCAGCGGGCCGGGCAACGACGACACGGTGAGGCTCACCGGTGTGCCGGCTGCGCGGACCCGCTCGACCAGGTTGTCGAGCTGGTCGAGCCCGGGCTGCGGTTCGAGCCCGTCGGCCGGGACGTCGGGGCGTTCGCCGTCGGGGCCGGCGAGCAGGCCCATGACGTGCCGCAGCTCGGCCATCGCGGCCCGGCCGCTCGCCTCGATCGCGAGCAGGGCCTGCTTCGACTGCTCCGGCGCCGCGTCCATCACCTTGCGCGCCGCGCCGGCCTGGATCACCATCACGCTGACATTGTGCGTCACCACGTCGTGGAGCTCGCCGGCGATCCGGGCGCGCTCCACCTCGACGGCCCTGCGCATGGCGTCCTCCTGGGCGTGCCGCAGTTCGGCGAGCCGATGCCGGCTGCTTCTGAGCTGCTGCTGCCAGAAACGGATGAAGCTCGCGAAAACCCCCGCACCCAGGAGCACGACGAACGGCGCCGACCAACCCGGCAGATCTGGGGCGACGTCCCGGAACGCGGCGCCCGCCAGCACGGCCGCGAGCACGAGGCCCGCCACCGCCGGCACCCGGTTACGGCTGTGGGCGACGGCGCCGTAGGCGGCGATGGCGCAGGTCAGGACGGTGATCCAGGTTGCGCCCTCGCGGGTGGCCAGCGCTGCGGCCAGCACCGTCCAAAAGGTGATGAGCGGGTAGCGGCGCCGGACCGCCAGCGGCAACGCTGTCAGCGCCACCAGGACCATGGGCGGGTCGTAGGTGCTCACGCCGACGGGGACCGGCCGAGAGATCCCGTCGGGCGGCGGCGCCGGCGGCGAGGGCAGAGCCGGCACAGGCGGCGGCTCAGGCGGCGCGACGGCGCCCGGGGAGGGCTGGAGCTGCAAGGGTTCGACCAGGTGAGGCTGCGCGCCGACGAGACTGTCACCACCCGGGAGCCTCGCCGCCGCGACCACCGCGGCGACAGTCAGGACGATCGCGAGCAACGAGTCGGCGACGATCGCCCCGCGCGACGGGCTGACGGGTTCCTCCTCCGGACGCAGCACATCCCGCACGTACTGCCGCCAGAGCCGTCGTTCATCCGCTGCCACCTGCACATTGTCCTGGCCGCCCGATCCGGCCCGCATCCGCCTCAGTGACCAGGGCGCTCGTCCTGAGGAGTACATCTCAGGGATGACACTGCGGCCGGGTCCTCCCTGAGAGGTGTCCGAGATCGGTGCGATGGCCGACGCGCGTGCACCTTGACCGCGCCTAGCTTCGTCCCTGCCATCAGGCCGCCCGCGCGGGAGTTCCCCGCCGAGACGGCCGTCTCCACCGGAAGGACGGACATTCCATGGGTCATGTGACCGAGCCGGAAAGCGCAGCCCAGCGGTACCGCAGCGGGCCGGCCACCATCACGGCGGCAGGCAATCCCTTCCTCCGCGGCGGGCTGGTCGCCGTCGCCGGACTGCTCGCCTGCGTCGCGCCCGCCTCCACGGCGTACGCGTCCGCGCCTGTCGCCGCCTCGGCCGGGCCTTCGGCCGATACGGCTGCGTCGGCCGGGCTCGCGGGCGACGCGGCTGCGTCCGCCGGGCCGTTGGGTGTGCCGAGTGGCACGCCGTATCTGCCCAGGCCGACCGGTTCGCATCCGGTCGGCACCACGGCCCTGTATCTGAAGGACGCCTCTCGCCCCGACCCCTGGGTGCCCACGGCGCAGGCCAGGGAGCTGATGGTCTCCCTGTGGTATCCGGCGAAGTCAGAGGGCCGTCGGCGGGCGCAGTACATGACACCGAAGGAGTCGGAACTCCTCCTCAAGGACGCGAAGATAACCAGCGTGCCGTTGGACGCGCTCAGCAAGACGCGCACCAACGCCTTCAGCGACGCGAAACCCGCAGGGCGCAAGCACGGCCTGCCCCTTGTGGTGCTCTCGCCCGGCTTCGGCAAGCCCCGCAGCACCCTGACCGCCCTCGCCGAGGACCTGGCGAGCAGGGGGTACGTGGTGGCCGCGATCGATCACACGTACGAGAGCGTCGCCACCACCTTCCCTGACGGGCGGGTCACCACCTGTGTCCCCTGCGAGGGCGACCACGACCCATCGCTCTTCACCAAGCTGTCGAAGGGCCGGGCAGCCGACGTCTCCTACGTCCTCGACCAGCTGACCGGAGCCCGCGCGAAGTGGAAGGCGGCTTCGCTGATCGACCCGTCCAGAATCGCGATGGCGGGCCACTCCGCAGGCGGCGCGAGCACCATCGCCGCGATGGTCAAGGACTCCCGGCTCCGCGCCGGGATCGACATCGACGGCACCACGGACACCGGGATCCTCGACAGCGAGTTGTCGCGGCCGTTCATGTTCCTGGGCAAGTCCGCCACCTACACTCCCGGGTCCGGCAACCCGGCGGCCGCCACCTGGGAGCGCGACTGGAAGCTCCTGACCGGATGGAAGCGCTGGCTGCTGCTGACCGGCGCGGCGCACGAGTCCTTCACCGACATCGTTCCGCTGGCGGACCAACTCGGCATCGACGCGGGAGCCAAGGTGCCGGGGGTCCGCTCCTTGGAGATCACCCGCAGGTACGTCCGCGCCTTCTTCGACCAGCACCTGCGCAACAAGCCGCAACCCCTGCTGGACGAGCCGTCGCCGCGCTACCCGGAGGTCAAGCTCTGCTCCCCAGACAAGAAGACCTGCGAGTAGCACCTCGCACCGGCGCGGCCCGGCCTCCTCCTCGCGCGGCGTCAGCCCGGACATGCTGCAGCCCTACGGTGCGTTGCCTTCGGCTTCGGCGAGCAGAGCTGCCGCTGCCGGCGGGTCCATGAGGTTGGACCAGACGACTTCTCCAGATTCGAGGTCGCGGTGAGGCATGACGTCGGGATACCAACTGTCTCGGTCGCAGCCGGGGACCGCGTCAAGGATGGTGGCCTGGTCGGCGATGGTGACGTGCCCGATGATCCGGACACCGACATAGGTCTCGTGGCCTTCGTCAGCGCGGATCAGGATCGCGAGGGTGTATCCCGCGAGGTCCTCGCATTGTTCACGACCGCTCAGCAGAGAGCGGGTGACAAGTGCACGGACGCTCGCCTCCATGCGAAGCACGCTGCGTTCTGCGTCTTCGAGCCGTAGCCGCGCTTCGTCGAGAGCGCCGGGGAGTAGATCGTCTGTGTAGGTGTCGCTGGTCAGCGGCGGGGTGTGGGAGGCGTTGTAGGACTTTCTCGCATTCTTGGCTGTTTCAGCGAGGGCGGCGTAGAAGTCGTCCGGGCTCCCGTCTTCGCGTCGTCCGGCGGCCACCAGCCAGGGGCAGCGGGCGTCGGTCCAGACCGCTCCCCGCCATCGCTGGATCTTGACCTTGAACAGAATGTTGTCGTCGACGGCGGCGATTCGCTCGCGAGCGCTGTCTCCGGCGAACTGGGCGGATGCTTTCCGGATCAACGGATGATCGAGTTCGTCCAAGGTGATCCGAGCAGGCGGGAGCTTCACGATGCCGAGGTCTCCGCGCAGGCAACGGATCGTCGGACGAGTGGGATTCACCCTTCCTCCACTCCGCCGAGCTCCTCAATCTGGTCCTTAGTCAGCCCGGAGGCCAGCGCCACTCGGGACAAGTGTGTCCCGTCCAGTTGCGCCATCGCCTCTTGCATCGCCGCGTGCAGTTCAGCTTGGCGAACTTTGAGATATACCCGTACGGCCTGCGCCACGAACTCCTTCTTCGTCACGTGCAGAAAGTGCGCCCCGTGAGAGATCAGCCGATCGGTTTCTGCGTCCACCTTCAGCGGTGCAACGTTTGAGCCAGCCATGAACAACCTCCAGTACCCAAAGGTACCCAGGTGGGTCTGAGAAGGAAAGTGGCGATGGTGATCCTTGGCGCGGCGGAGATGTCGTCACCATGCAGGTAGGACGTAAGAATCTCGCGGTAGCGTCGGCGGTTGATCAGGCCGAGGTTGTTGAAAGCTAAGCCAGGGTGACGTGCTCCCGCGCGTTGATGGGCTAGCGCCGAGAGGTGGGGGCCGCCCTGTTGTCCTACGTCACCGACCGCCAGGAGAGGCCGCCGCCCGGCCCGGTGCCGATGAGCCGCCCTGCGACGGCGGCGAGGACGGTGCGGCCCCCGGCGGGGCCCAGGTCCTCCCAGCCGGTCTCGTGCCGCTCGACCGACCTGGTCAGGATCCGGTCGGCGGAGACGGCGAACAGGCGTCCGTTCATCGCGGTCAGGCTCGCCGCGCCCGCTGCCGAGCCGACTCGGGCCCAGTCGTGGACGTCGAGCCGTCGGATCGGGAGATGCCACAGCTCGCCCGCCGAGGTGACGGCGAACAGCCCCTCGTCCGCGGCGGCCAGGCCGGTGGCGCCCTCGGGGGCCCGGCTGACGTCCTGCCACGCGGACCGGGCCAGGACGGGGTCTCGGTAGCGGATGGTGCCGTCGGGGGCGACCCCGTACAGGCCGGCGGGCGGGCCGCCGTGCGCCTCGCGGGGGGCCGCCAGAGCGATCACGTCGGTCTCGTCGATCACCCGCCACGGCAGGTTCTGCCCGGAGATGTCGCGGACGGCGAGCGTCCCGTCGGAGCAGCCGGCGAAGAGCCGGTTGTCGCACGCGACCAGGGCGCACGTGACGACGCCGCCCGCTGCGCTCCCGTGGGAAGGCGGGGCGCTACCGGCGTTCGCCGGGGCTGGGCCGACGGGGTCCCAGTGGGGTGGGGCTGCTGGGCGGGAGAGGCGGTCGAGGACGTTTCGGGTGATGCGCTCCAGGACGGGGTCGTGGAGAGTGTTGCCCCAGTTGATGGTGGACGCGTTGAAGACCGTGCCCGCGCCGAGGCGGTGGATGCCCATGGTGGCCGCGCCGCCCCTGCCGTACCGGCGCCAGTGGCTCAGGTCGGCGGTGGCGAGGACGACGAACGACGGCGGCGTGCTGTCGCGGCCCGTCGCCCTCGGGACGCCGTCGACCCATTCGAGGTCGGCTGCGTCCGTCTCGTAGCCGAGCGCGCCCTTGCCGAAGGTGTCGCCGTCGGCCAGCCCGGTGCCTTCGAACACCCAGTGGTCGGCGAAGCGGGCGGTGTAGGACTCGTGCGCCATCACCCGCGAGTCGACCCAGCAGCCGGCGCCGTTCCTGAAGGTGACGCCGGTGAGGGTGTTCTCGGGACGGTTGACGGGTTCGCTGGGCCATTCGACGGTGACCCGGCCGGGGTCGGTGGCGGCGAGGGGGTCGGAGACGGCGTCGCGGTAGCAGACCATGGTGCGCAGGTCGTCCTCGAAGCGCACCTGCCACCAGCAGGTGTTGCCGGAGAAGATGGCGATGTTCCCGCCGCGGCGGGCGAACTCCTCGACCGCGTCCCGCATCTCCCACGACCAGTACTCGTCGTGGCCGTTGACGACCAGCAGGCGGTAGCGGCTGAGGAGGTCGAGGCCGTCGTGCAGGTCCAGGCCCGAGCAGTAGTCCACGGTGTACCCGGCGGGGGCGAGCCAGCGCAGCAGGCCCAGCTCCCACTCCTCGATCTGCGGCCCGGCTCCCGGACGGTCGAAGGAGACCTTGACCGCGCGGTCGGGCTGCTCCGACTGGTAGAGCCCCTCACCGGGGACGCCCGGCCGGTTGTACGCCTCCCAGGTGGGAAACGGGATCGACACCAGCACCGACGAACCGGGCACGCTTCCACGTACCACGAAATATGCGGAAACGTTGTTGTAGATGGCCCGGTAGAGGGAGCTGGGCCAGCCCTCGCCCACCTTGAGCGTCCAGACGGGACCGTCGGCCACGTCCTCCAGGACGACCCGGCCTGACGGCACGTCCTCCACGGTGATCGGGCCGCCGGGAAGACCGCCGAGGAGCCGGAAGCGCAGCTCCTCGCCCTGCGTGCACGACGTCGCCTCCGCGTACAGGCTCACCGGAAGGCCGCCTCGACGACCAGCGACTCCAGGTCCATCAGGTAGCGCTCGACGCCCGGCGGGGCGAGCAACGCGGTGTCGGCGTAGAGCGACACGTCCATGCGTCCGGGCTCGCCGCCGATGTGCAGGCGGAAGTCGCAGATGTTGCGGTCCATCGCGTCGGTCCAGGCCAGCTCGGTCTTGTCCATCGCGGCCCGGACGTCGTGCTCGTCGGCGCCCGACGGCCCGTCACCCTGCACGAGCCGCTGGTCGTTGAAGCACCCGAACGACCTGATGCCGGGCCCCACGGCGGTGACCGCCTCCTCCATCGCGTACGGGTCGAACTGCGCCTGCCGGTAGGCGCGCATCGCCACGCCCCAGCACCGACGGACCACCTCGTCGAAGCCGGTGGAGGCGTCGCCGAGGTCCAGGACCACCAGCCCTTCCTGGGAGATCGTGGACACCACGTCCCGGCGGCCGGCGGCGAAGCGGTTGTTGACGATCACCCGCATCCCGCAGGTCCGCTGCCCGGTGAGCCCGCCCGCCAGCCGGATCGCGGCGGCCAGCAGCACCGTCGAGGAGCTGACCCGGTTGCGGGCGGCGACCGCCTGCGTGGCGGCGGCGAGCGCGGTGGAGCACATCGTGGCTTCGCGGAAACGCGGCCGCTCCGGCGGCAGCGACGGGTCCGGCACGGGGTCGATGCGGGCGTACTCGCCGAGCCAGAAGCCGATCGCGTCGCTCGACACGCGCCTGCCCTCCGCCGAGTGCTGCCACTCGGCGAGCTGTCGCGGGGTGTCGCTCTGGACGGGTGGCAGCGCGTCCCTCAGCAGGAGCAGCCGGAAGTCCTTGACGATGAGGTCGGCCGCGTGCCCGTCGGCGGCGAGATGACAGAGGACCAGGGCGATATGCCGGACATATCCCCCGGCGACCACGAAGGCGACCCGCAGCGGCCACTCGTCCCAGTAGGCGAACGGCTCGGCCGCCAGCCGGTCGCACACCAGCTGGACGGGCTCGGACTCGACCACCTCGACCTCGATCCGCGCGACGTCGGCGACCCGCTGTCGTGGGGCGTCAGGCGGGCCGGCGAGCCGGGTGCGGAGCGACTCGTGCCGGGCGACGAGCCGGTCGAGGGCCTGGACGGCGCGCTCCACGGTGACGGGCCGCTTGGGGGCGGCGAAGACGCGTCCGATGTTGAGATAGCGCTCCTGCGGCTCGGCCGCCACGACCGCGCGCCAGATGTCCTGCTGCCCCCACGTGAGCGGCGCGTCACCCATGGAGTCGCACGTAGTCCACCAGCTCGTCCAGGCTGTCGAGCGCCGACGGGTCGAGCTCGACCCCGAACTCGGCCTCGACCGAGTCGATCAGCCTGAGGTAGGCGAGTGAGGTGACGCCGAGGTCGGCCAGCCGGGCCTGCCCTGCCATCACCTCGGCCGGATCGACCGCGCCGTCAGTGGCCTTGGCGATCATGTCGGCGAGCCGTCCGCGTAGTTCCCCGTCCATCAACACCTGGCGAACCCTCCCTTGTCAGGGAATTTCGGGGCGAGTGTGTCATGCGGGGCCAGATTGCGGCAAGCGGCTATCGGTAAGGGGTTGACGCATTTGTGCATTTTTTTCTACGGTCATGCTGCATCCCGAAAATAATTCTGGGGGTGGTTCAGTCGGCCCTTCCAGTGCCCGACCTCCTGACCTCGCGAGCCGCCACCGACCCCGACCACGAGGCGCTCGTCGTCGCCGGAACGGGCGTCCTGACGCTCGGCGACTGGGACGCGCGCTCGACCACCGCCGCCCACGCCCTGTTAGCGCGCGGTACGGCCAGGGGCGACCGGGTGGCGCTGGTCTTCGGCGGCCGCGACTGGCTGGACTACGCGGTGAGCTGGATGGCGGTGCTCAAGGCGGGCGGCGTGGCGGTGCCGCTGTCGGACCGGCTGGCCCCGCCCGAGCTGGCGTACATGATCGAGCACTGCGGGGCCGCGACGGTCGTCCACGGCGGCCACGAGCCGCTCGCGACGGCTCTCGGGCAGCTCCGGACCCCACCCACCGCCATCGCCTTCCCGGAGCTGGCCGCCGCCACCGGGCCCGGCCCGGCCCCGTCCGCTGCCGAGGTGGACGCCCTCTCGCTCGCGCAGATCCTCTACACCTCCGGCACCACGGGACGCCACAAGGGCGTCGCCGCCACGCACGCCAACCTGACCTCGCCGCCCGTGCACCCCAAGCGCCGCCCGTTCGCCCATTCCCGGCATCTGGTGCACGCCTTCCCCATCGGCACGAACGCCGGGCAGGTGATGCTGCTGCACGCCCTCACCGCCGCCCCCACCGTCGTCACCCTGCCGCTGTTCACCCCGGCCCGCTTCGCCGCGCTCGTCGAGTCGTACGCGGCGGGCACCGTGTTCGTGGTGCCCGCGATGGCCATCGAGCTGCTCAACGCGCGGGTCCAGGACCGCCACGACCTGTCGAGCGTGCTGCTGCTCGGCTCGGCCGCCGCCGCGCTCCCGCCCGCCGTCGCCGCCGAGTTGTCGGCGGCGTTCCCGAACGCGACGGTGGCGAACTACTACACCTCGACCGAGGCCGCCCCGGCCCAGACCATCATGATCTACGACCAGGACCGTCCCGGCTCGCTCGGCCGCGCGGCCGGAGGCTCCCGGCTCAGGATCGCGGACGCCGACGGCGGGCCGGTCGAACCGGGGCAGACCGGCGAGGTGTGGCTGCGGGCCGCCGCCCACCCGCGCGCCTACTACCGCGAGCAGCGCACCGGCGACGCCTTCCAGGACGGCTGGGTGCGCATGGGCGACCTGGGCTACCTCGACGACGAGGGCTACCTGTACCTCGTCGACAGGGAGAGCGACGTGATCAAGTCGGGCGCCTTCAAGGTCTCGACGCTCCAGGTGGAGGCCGCGCTGCACGAGCACCCGGCCGTGGCCGACGCGTCGGTGTTCGGCGTGCCGCACCCGGTGATGGGCATGGCCGTGGCGGCGGCGGTGGTGGCGCGTGAACCGCTGACGCTCACCGATGTGCGCGCCTTCCTGGGGTCGCGGCTCGCGCCGCACGAGCTGCCGTCGTCGCTGCTCAGCCTGGACGTCCTGCCGAGGAACGCCGCCGGAAAAGTCATCAAGCGGGAACTGCGCCGTCTGGCAGAGGAGTGAAGATGGTCCTGGCATCGCAGGCCCAGCACGGGATGTGGATCACTGAGGTGACGCATGACACCGGCACGGCCTACCACATGCCCTTCGCCATGTGGTTCGACGGCCCGCTGGGCCGGGAGGCGATGCTGAAGGCGTGCGAAGCGGTGCTCGCCCGCCACCCGGTGCTGGGCTGCGCCTTCGAGGAGCGCGACGGCGACCTGCATCTGGTGCCCGCCGCCGACCGGCCGCCCATCGAGGTCGTGTCCGCGCCCGACCCGGAGGCGCTCGTCGGCCGGGAGCTCGCCCGCCCCTTCGACCTGCGCCGTGGGCCGCTGGCGCGGTTCACGCTGGCGGAGGTGACGCCGTCGCGGCACCTGCTGCTGTTCATGGGCCACCACCTGGTGTTCGACGGCGTGTCGAAGGACCTGCTGGTGCGCGACCTGGCGGCCGCCTACTCCGGCGGCCCCCTGCCGCCGCTGCCCATGCCGTACGGGGACGCCACCGGGGTTCCGCCGGAGGCCGAGGCGTACTGGCGGGCGCGCTGGCGCGAGGTGCCGTCCGTCGTCATCGGCGGTGCGGTGCGGACACCGGTGTCGGCCGGACGCGCCGAGAGCGTGCCGCTCGACCTGACCGGCGCGCCGACCACGACGACGTCCGAGTTCACGCGCTTCGAGCTTTTCCTGGCCGCTGTGCACGCCCTGCTCTTCCGGTACGGCAACGCCGAGGTTTCGGTCGCCGTGGCGATGTCCACCAGGAAGCCCGAGACGAGCGAGCACATCGGGCTGTTCGCCACCGAGCTGCCCGTCTACTCGACGCCCTCGCCCGGCACCACGCTCCGCGAACTGGCCCACGGGCTCAGGGCCGAGCTGCGCGAGCTGAACAGCTTCCGCGAGGTGCCGGTGGCCAGGGCCGTGGGCGGCATCAGGCCGAGGGCGGCGCTCGCGCCGGTGTCGATCAGCTTCCGGCGGCGCGCGGCCGACCTGCCCTTCCCCGGGCTGGAGCTGTCGGCCGAGTGGACGATGTCCAACCACATGGTCAGGAGCGCCCTCCACCTGCAGGCCGTGGACGGTGACGACGGCCTGCGGCTCACCCTGCACCACAACCCCGACATCCTCGCCCGCGAGGACGTCGAGCTGGCCGGGCGGCACCTGCGCACCGTCCTGGACGCGATCGCCGCCGACCCCGACCTCAGGCTCGAAGACCTGCCGCTGCCCGCCGCCGCGCCCGCGCCCCTGGCCGGGACGCCCGAACCCGCCAGAACCGGAACCGGCCAGGCCGACGGGGAGCTGGTCGAGCAGGTCCGGCTGATCTGGATGGAGGTCCTGCGGATCGACGACCTCGCGCCGGACGAGGACCTGTACGACCTCGGCGGCCACTCCCTGACGATCACCCAGATCAGCGCCAGGATCAGGAAACGGCTCGGCGTGGAGGTGCCGTTCGACGTGTTCCTGGACGATCCCACGGTCGCCGGGGTGGCGGCGGCGATCAGCGAGCTGCGCGCATGATCTCCCTCGGCCAGGAGCGGCTCTGGTTCCTGCACAGGCTGGACCCCGCCGACCCGGCCTACCGGGTGGCTGTGGTGCGGCGGCTGCGCGGCCCGCTCGACGCCGAGACGCTGGCGGACGCGTTCGCGGACGTGGTGGCGCGGCACGAGTCGCTGCGCACCAGGTTCCCCGACCACGACGGGCTGCCCGTCGCCGTCATCGACCCGCCGGGCCCCGTGCCGATCGAACGCATCGACCTCACCGCCCAGGACGACACCCCGCGCCTGCCGAAGGACGACTCGCGGCTGCTCGCGGCGGCGACCCGGCGGCTGGAGGCGCGCGTCAACACCCCGTTCGAGCTGGCCGCCGCGCCGCCGCTGCGGGTGAGCCTCGTGCGGCTGGCGGACGACGACCACGTGCTCTGCGTCGTCCTGCACCACATCATCGCCGACGGCTGGTCGCTCAACGTCCTGATGGACGACCTGGCCAGGTTCTACGCCGCCCGCAGGGACGGGACGTCCGCCGACCTGCCCGAGCTGACCACCCGCTACGGCGAGCACGCCGACGCGCAGCGGGCCGCCGAGGCCGACGTCGGCTACTGGACGGGCAAGCTCGGCGGGGCGACGCCGCTGGACCTGCCGACCGACCGGCCGCGCCAGGCCCAGCGGGGCAGCACCGGCGGCGAGGCCGGCTTCGACCTTCCTCCCGGCCTGGTGGCCGAGCTGGGCAGGCTGGCCCGCGCGGAACGTTGCACCCTGTTCATGGTGCTGCTCGCCGCCTACCAGGCCCTGCTCGCCCGGCACACCGAACAGGCCGACACCAAGCAGGCCGACACCGAACAGGCCGACATCGTGGTCGGCGTGCCCACCGCCGGACGCGACCGTCCGGAGCTGGAGCCGATGGTCGGGCTGTTCGCGTCCACGCTGGTGCTCAGGGGCGACCTGTCAGGCGACCCGCCGTTCGCCGAGCTGCTGCGGCGGACCCGCCGCACCGTGCTGGAGGCGATGGCGCACGGGGAGGCGCCGCTCGAACGGGTGCTGTCGGCACTCGACATCGAGCGCGACCTGAGCCGCACACCGCTGTTCCAGACGATGTTCGCGCTGCACAACGCCGCTGTCGGGTACGGGGAGGCGGCGACGTTCGCCGGGCTGGAGAGCCGGCCCTTCCCGCACGGCGCCCCGCCCGCGATGGTGGACCTGCGGGCGGACCTGTGGCCCGACGGCGACGGCCTGCACGGCGCCTTCTTCTACAGCGCCGAGCTGTTCGACCAGCCGACCGTGGAACGGCTGGCGGCGAGGTTCCGCACGCTGCTGGCGTCGGCCGTCGCGAACCCGGACGCCCGGCTGTCCGAGCTGGACGTGCTGCCGTCCGAGGAGCGCGAGCTGCTGCTCGGCCGGTGGAACGAGACCGCGCTCGACGTGCCCGACGGCACCGTCGTGGACCTCTTCCTGCGGCAGGCGGCGCTGCGGCCCGACGCGGTGGCGGTGGAGTGCGCCGGCCGGGCGATGTCGTACGCCGAACTGGCCGAGAGGGCGCGGTGGACCGCCGGGGAACTGCGCGCCCGCGACGTCGCGGCCGGGTCGGTGGTGGCGGTGTGCCTGCCGCGCTCGGCCCAGCTGCCCGCGTCGCTGCTCGGCGTCATGCTGGCGGGGGCCGCGTACGTGCCGATAGACCCGTCGCTGCCCGCCGACCGCGTCGCCGG
>NZ_JBEXUP010000190.1:0-14588 GCF_040614375.1 Nonomuraea sp. NPDC005983 | reverse complement strand
GTCTACGGCTGACCCGGCCGTGGAGCCACGGCCGGGTCAGCCGTAGACCGACCTGTAGTAGCGGGCGGCGCCCGGGTGGAGCGGGACGACCCCGGTGCCGATCGCGTAGCGCTTGTCGAGGCGGCCGCCGGGCGCCGAGGGCGCCTGGAGCCGGTCGCGGGCGCGGAAGAGCGTGTCGGTGACCGTGTAGGCCACCTCGTCGGGCAGCCCGTCGCGGCACATCAGGTAGCTGGGCGTGCCGACCGTCGAGACCGGCTTGGCCGCGCCGTACACGCCCACGGGCACCGAGGCGTGCTCGTAGACCGGCCCGTACGTGCGGCGCAGCGTCGGCACCAGCGTCTCCAGCGAGAGGAGCCTGATGTCGCCCAGCGAGGCGAGCGCGGGTGTGGGGACACCGCCCGACCAGAAGAACGCCTCGATCTCGCCGTCGTCGAGCGCCTTGACCGACTCGTCGAGGCCCAGCCTGGAGACGCGGGCGGGCGTGCTCAGCCCGGCGGCGGCGAGCACCCGCACGGCGGTCACCGCGGTGCCCGAACCTTCTACGCCGATCGACAGCGGCCGGCCGGCGAGATCCTTGGGGTGCTGGATGTCGGAGGTCCTGCGCACGACGAGATGGACGTAGTTCATGTACACCCTGGCCAGCGCCGAGACCGGCTGATGCCGGACGCGGACGGCGTCGTCGGCGCTGTCGGCCAGCGCGAAGCCGAGGTCGGCCCGCCCGTCGGTGAGCATGGCGAGGTTCTGCACGCTGGCCGCGGTCGCCAGCACCTGGACGGTGAACCCGACGTGGCGCAGCTCGACCGCGAGCCGGTCGCCGAGCGCCCCGTACGGCCCGCCCGCCAGCCCGGTGGCGAGCCGCAGCGGCGGCCGCCCCGCACCGGCCCCCGAGCAGCCGCCCACCCCGAACGCGGCGAGCGCGAGGAACGAGCGGCGGGACATTGGCACAGGTTCACGTTATCGGGTCCAGCAGAATGGACGATGTGACGGAAAGGGACGCGTTTCTCCACATAGCCCCAGAGTTGATCATGTTCCTGCCGGTGAGCCGGCGCAGGGAATCGCAGCCGATCACCCCTGACGGCTCCTCGACGCTGGGCCACCACGTGGAATCGGTCGGCATCCCGCTGACGGAGGTCGGCCCCATGACGGTCGGCTCCTGCGGCGTGAGCCCCTCCTACCTGCCGGAACCCGGAGACGTGGTGCGCGTCGAGGCGGTGCCCAGGCCGCAGCAGCTGCCCGCCGAGCCCCGCTTCCTGCTCGACGTGCACCTGGGCACCCTGGCCCGCCGCCTGCGCCTGCTGGGCATCGACACGGCCTACCACAACGACATGGACGACCCGTCGCTCGTGATCCAGGCGAACGAGGAGCACCGCGTGCTGGTCACCCAGGACCGCGGCCTCCTGCGCCGCCGCGCACTCTGGCTGGGGGCCTACGTCCGCGGCTCGCGCCCCGACGACCAGCTGCGCGACCTGCTGGGCCGGTTCGCCCCGCCGCTGCGCCCCTGGACGAGGTGCACGGCCTGCAACGGCGAGCTGTCGCCGGTGTCCAAGCACGAGGTGGCGCCCCTGCTGGAGGCGGGCACCCGGCGCACCTACGACGTCTACGGCCGGTGCCATGACTGCGGCCAGATCTACTGGCACGGCGCGCACAGCGAGCGCCTGCGCCACATCGTCCGCTCGGCGCAGGAGTGGGCGGGGAGCCACGGCGCGGTCCGCCCTTGAGCTCCGGGTCCTACGGCGCGGTCCGCCCCTGAGAGCGGGCGCACACCTCGAAGGGGTCGGCTTCGGGAAGGAACTGGCGCCACTCCTCGGACGTCAGCGTGCGGGCGGCTCTGCGGCAGACGGCGCCGGTGATCTCATCCCCGTCGAGAGGGTGCTCGCGGACGACGCCGTCGGGGGTGGCGCTGTAGAGCACGCGGCTGTCACCGCTGAAGGCCAGGGCGACGTGGCCCAGGGAGGGGCCCTCCTTCTGGCCGTCGAACACGAGGCCGAGCGGCTGCCTGGCCTGGACGTCCCAGAGCCTGACGCGGTCGCCGACCTCGTAGGTGGCGATGGTCCGCCCGTCGGGCGACCAGACCAGCGCCTCGACGTCGCTGCCCGTGACCGGCGGGAAGGCGGCGACCTGTGCCCTGAGGGCCCCGTCCCACAGGGTGATGCTGTCGGGCCCGGAGACGGCCACGAGCCTGCCGTCAGGGCTGAAGGCGTAGGCGCCCGACAACCGGCCGGCCTCGCTCGCGACCGGCAGCCGGGCGCCCGTCGCGGGGTTGACGGCCTGGGGAGGCGCGCCCGCGAGGAGCAGCCTGCCGTCGGGCCGGAAGGCGAGCCCGGCTCCCCGGCGCACGTCCGTGCGGGTGACCGCCCCCATGGCCAGGTTCCACAGCTCGACCGGCTCGGAGACGCCGTCGGAACCGGAGGGCGCGACCGCCAGGGTGCGGCCGTCGGGGCTGAACGCCAGTTCGTCGACGTTCCTGGCAGCCGTCGGGGCCGCGACCCGGCTGAGCGTCCTGCCGGAGACCGGATCGACGACCCGGACGCCCGTCTCGTCTCCCACGGCCAGCCGCGTGCCGTCGGGGCTGACGGTGAACGTGGCCTTGCGGCCGGCGGGGACGGGCGGCCCGAGCGGGCGGGCGTGGGCCGGGGCGTCGAGGCCGGGCGGGTGGGTCGTGGTCACGTCCCAGAGCCGCACCTGACCGGGGGTGACGAGCCCGAGCGCGCGCCCCTGCCGCGACAGGACCGCGACGCCGTCGGGCGCCCCCGGCGTGACCGGCGGGTCGAACAGCGCGGAGACGTCCACGGTGTACACCGTTCCCTCGTCCGACAGGTAGCGCAGGGCGTGGTCGGCCTGGTCGAAGTGGAGATCGCTGACGGGCGCGTGGAAGTCGCGCTGCAGGACGATCTGCCAGCCCTGGCGGCGCCACACCGTGAGTTTCTTCATCCACGTCCAGGCGGCGACGTAGCGTCCGCCGAACCCGAACTCCACGCTCGCCCCTGCCTCCATGCTGAAGTCGCCGCCCAGGACGCTGCCGAACGGGACGCTGAACACCCGCATCCGGGTCTGGCCGGGGGTGGGCAGGTTCTCGGTGATCGCCATCGCCCTGCCGTCGTCGCTGAACCTGACGTTCAGCGTGTCGGCCTTGTCGGGCAGCCCGGGAACGGGTAACCGTTCGCCGCTGCGCAGGTCCCACAGCTCGTCCTGGCCCCTCCCGCCGCTGGACACGACGCCGAGGCGACGGTCGGGGGTTACCGCGTCCAGGCTCGCGCCCGATCCGGCCAGCAGCCGCCGGCGCGTCGCGACGTCCCACCAGTGCTCGACCGACGCGCTGCCCTCCGGCACCGACAGCGTGCGCCCCGCCCGGTCGAAGGCGAGTTCGCCGCTTTCGCCCGCGGGCACGCCGAACACGCCGCCGATCGGGGTACCCGCGCTGACGTCCCACAGCCGCACACCCTGGGCGTCCTGCACCGCGAGGGTGCGTCCGCCGGGGCTGAGCGCGGCCTTCGTGACGCCCTCGCCCACGCCGGTGAACTCCGCCAGCCGCGCGTGCGCGCGCACGTCCCACACCCTGACCCGCCCGGCCAGCACGGAGGCCAGCACGCGGCCGTCGGCGTCGAGCGCGTAGAGGGTGCCGTCGGTCGCGTCGGGAGGGGTGAAGGCGTCGCTGAGCGGGTTGGACAGCGACTCGTAGAGCGCGCCGCGCGGCTCCGGGGCCTCGGGGTCCAGGTGCCGGCCCGCCACGCTCAGCAGCCGCGCGAGCCGGGGGTCGACATCACGCAGGGTTCCCGCGCGCAGCGCCAGCGACCTGGCCAGCGCGGTGTCACGCTGGCTGTCGACGACTTCGCGCCGGTACTCGGCCAGCCCGATTCCGCCGAGCGCCGCCACCAGCAGCACCGCGAGCGCCGCCGCGAGCAGCCCGCGTCGCCTGGACTGCCGCCTGGACTGCTGGGAGGCGGCGTCGAGGAACTCGCGTTCGCGCCTGGCCAGGGTGAGGTCCCTGCGCTCGGAGGCGGCCCACTGGAGGGTGCGGTCGAGGGGGGAGCCGTGCAGCAGGTCGCCGGGCTTCCTGCCGTTGCTGTCCCACAGCTCGGCGGCGTCGGCCAGGCGCCGGTGCACGGGCAGGCCGTCGCGGTTGTCGGCCACCCACGAGCGCAGCCTCGGCCAGGCCTGGATCAGGCCCGGCTTGGCCAGCTCGTACGCCTCCCCGGTGCGGGTGACGAGCCCGGCGGAGGCGAAGAACTCCAGCATCGCGTCGACGGCCTCGGTCTCTGGCAGCTCGGCGCGGGTGACGGGCCTGATCGAGGCGTCACCGTCGATCATGCGCAGGAGCACCTCGGGGACGCTGGCCCGCTCCTCCTCGGAGAGCTCGCCGTACAGCTCCTCGGCGATCGCGCCCAGGTCCGGCTCGGCCGTGCCCGTGAGCGGGCCTGCCAGCTCGCCGCCGCGCGAGAGCGGGTCGCCGCCGTCGCCGATCAGGCCGAGCAGCACGTCCCGGGCCGCCGGCCGCTCCGCCGGGTCTCCGGCCAGCGCGGACGCCACCAGCGCCCCCAGCGGCTCGGGCAGCCCAGCCGTGTCGGGGCGGAAGCCGAGCACGCTCGTCGCCACCGCCATCGGCTCGCCGGCCTCGATCGCGTCGGCCCCGCGCGCGGCGAACAGCACCACCAGCGCCCACGCCCACAGGTCGGCCGCGCCCGTCGCGCCGCGCCCGGTGAACACCTCCGGCGCCATGTAGTTGGGCGTGCCCATGACCGGCCCCGTCGTGGTCGGCCCGACCTCCCGGGCCACACCGAAGTCGATCACCCGCGGCCCGTCGGGGCCGAGGATGATGTTGTCGGGCTTCAGGTCGCGGTGGACGATCCCGGCCTGGTGGATGGCGGTCAGCGCGGTCGCGACGCCGATGGCCAGCCGCCGCAGCGTGTCGCCCTCGTACGGCCCGCCCTCCGTGATCACCTGCCGCAGGTTCGGCCCGGGGACGAACTCGCTGACGATGTACGGCTCGGCGTAGGGCTCGGCCACCCCGACCCTGGCCTCGAGGACCTTGGCCGTGCAGAACGAGGCGACCCGTTCGGCCGCCGCCGCCTCCTTGGCCAGCCTGGCCCGCGACTGCGCGTCGTCGAACCTCGGCACCTTGACCGCGACGCGCTCGCCCGCCGGGCCGTACGCCTCGTAGACGACGCCCTGGCCGCCCGCGCCCAGCCTGCCCGCGAGCCAGTAGCGGCCCAACCGGTGCGGGTCGGAGGGAGTCAAGGGAGCCATCAGGTGTGTAATTCTGGACGAGATCTCCTTCTGCGAGGAAGGCCCTGAGGAAGGCTCTGTGGAATTTCGCATCATGGGTCCGTTGGAGGTGCGCGACGGCGAGGTCGACCGCACCCCGTCCGCACCCAAGCACCGCGACCTGCTGGCGATGTTCGTCCTCAACGCCCGCCGCCCGCTGACCGTGGGGCGGCTGCGCGGCCTCATGTGGCCGCGCGAGGGCGGCGACCGCTCCGACTCGCTCGTGCGCGGCTACGTCGGCCAGTTACGCCAGCTCGTCGGCAAGGACGTGATCACGACCGTGTCCGGCACGTACACGCTGGCCATCGGCGAGGATCAGCTCGACGTCGACCGTTTCAGGTCGCTCGTGCAGCGGGGGGCGTACGAGGAGGCGCTGGCGCTGTGGCGCGGCCCGGCGCTGGAGGACCTCGACCCCGACGGCGAGCGCTGGGTGGAGACGCGGCGGCTGCGCGAGGAGCTGGGCGAGCTGCGGCTGCTGGCGCTGGAGCGCAAGGTCCAGGCGGGCCTCGACAGCGGGCGGCACCGCGAGCTGCTGGCCGAGCTGCGCGGGCTGAGCACCGAGTACCCGCTGTGGCAGCGGTTCCGCGGCCAGTACATGCTCGCGCTCTACCGCAGCGGGCGGCGCACCGAGGCGCTGGACGCGTACGCGGCGCTGCGCGAGCGGCTCGACGACGGACACGCCGTCGAGCCCGACTCGGAGCTGCAGCTGCTCTACCACCGGATGCTGCACGACGACGTGTCGCTGCACGTCTCAGCGGGCCCGCCGGTGCTGCTGCCGCACGACGTGACCGGCTTCACCGGGCGCGAGGAGCTGCTCGACCAGGTGATCGGCGACCAGGTGGTGGTGCACGGCCAGGCGGGGGCGGGCAAGTCGGCGCTGGCCGTGCACGCCGCGTGGCGGCAGCGCGAGCGCTTCCCCGACGGCATCCTCTACGCCGACCTGCGCGAGACGACCGCGCCCTCGGCGGTGCTTGAGGACTTCCTGCGCTGGCTCGGCTGCCCCGCCCAGGCCATCCCGGCCGCACTCGACCAGCGGGAGCGGCTGCTGCGCGCGTACGCGGCCAACCGGCGGCTGCTGGTGCTGCTCGACAACGCCGCCGACGAGGCGCAGGTGCGCCCGCTGCTGACCGCGTGCCCGACCGTGATCACCAGCCGCTCCTCGCTGGGCGGCCTGACCGAGGCCACCCGCGTGCCGGTGGGCGTGCTCTCCCCCGACGACGCCCTCGACCTGCTGGTACGGAGTTCGGGCCGGGACGCCGACGCGTCCATGCGCAGCCTGGCGCGCTTCTGCGGCGGCCTGCCGATCGCGCTGCGCATCGCCGGGGCCCGGCTGGCGGCCAGGCCGGGCTGGACCGTCGACTACCTGGTGGAGTTGCTGGAGGACGAGCACGAGCGGCTCGACCGGCTGCACGCCGGCGACCAGGCCGTGCGCAGCGTGTTCGCCATCGGCTACGACGACCTGCCCGAGCGGGCCAAGCAGACGCTGTGCGGGCTCGGCGCGCTGTCGGCTCCCGACTTCGCCGACTGGATGGCGGAGCTGTGCGGCGGGCAGGCGGAGGCGCTGGTCGACGCCGGGCTCCTGGAGGCCCACGTGGTGGACGTGGCGGGCCAGCTCCGCTACCGCCTGCACGATCTGACCCGGCTGTTCGCCAGGGCGCAGCCCGCGCCCCGCGCCCTGCCCGGCCTGGTGGAGGTCGTCCTGGCCAGGGTCCAGGCGTCCCGCTTCTCCCTGGTCTCGGGCGACCCGGCGACGGCCGTCGCGACCAGGGACATCAGGGAGTCGGTCGAGTGGCTGGCGGCCGAGCGGGCCTTCCTGGTCAGCCTGGTCGGCGACCTGCACACGGCGGGTCTCGACGACGGCTGCTGGCGGCTGGCGCACCTGCTGGCGCCGTACCTCGAACGGCACCGCTACCTCGACGACTGGCGGCGCGTCACCGGGCCGGCCCTCGGGTCGGCCCGCCGTGCGGGGAACGTGCGCGCGGAGGCGCTCGTCCTGCGCGACCAGGGCGACCTGCACCTGGCGGAGCGCGACTGGGACGCGGCGCACGACCGGCTCAGGCTCGCGCTCGGCATGTTCCTGCGCGAGGGCCGCACCAGGGACGTCAACCACACCAGGCGCAGGCTCGGCCACGTCCACCTGGAACGCGGCCGCCTGGCCGAGGCCGAACGCGCCCTGCTGACCTGCCTCGACGCGGCCGACAACCAGCGCGACGCCGCCGACGCGCTGCGCGTGCTCGGCGCGGTCCTGCACCGCGCCGGACGCCTCGACGAGGCCGCCGACCGCCTCTCCACCGCCATCAAGCACCTGGCCGAGCTGGGTGACCGGCACAGGCAGGCCGACACGCTGCTCGAGCTGTCCTCGGTGCGGCTGGCGCAGGACGCGATCCCCGAGGCGCGGGAGGCCGCGGAGCAGGCCAGGGGCATCGCCGTCCGCCTGGGCGACCGGCTCCTCGACGCCCACGCCCTGCTGGCCCTGGCCCGGGTGAACCGGGCCGAAGGCGCTCAGGAGCGAGCCCGCGAGCTGGCGGCCGCGGCTCTGGCCGCCTTCGAGGAACTGGCCGACGAGACCGGCAGCGGGCAGGCCCGCTCGCTGATCGAGTGAGGACGTCCCCCGCAGGCTCGGCCGGTGATCGGCTGAGGACGTCCCGCGCGGGCTCGGCCAGCGATCAGGTGAGGACATCCCGCGCGGGCTCGGCGGGTGATCAGGTGAGTCGGAAACCGACACGACATCGGCCTGCAATCTTGTGGAAACGGCCGGTTCCTATCGTCCGGCCATGCGGCTAACCCCACACGAGCAGGAGCGGCTGCTCATCCACGTCGCGGCCGGGGTCGCGCGCGACCGGCAGGCCAGAGGCCTGCGGCTGAACCACCCAGAGGCTACCGCGGTCATCGCGTCCTTCCTGATGGAGGGGGCACGTGACGGGCGGTCGGTGGCCGAGCTGATGGAGGCGGGGCGGTCCGTGCTCGGACGGGCCGACGTCATGGAGGGGGTGCCCGAGATGCTGGACTCCGTCCAGATCGAGGCGACCTTTCCCGACGGCACCAAGCTGGTCACCGTCCACAGGCCCATCCCGTGATCCCCGGCGAGTACGCCCACCCCGACGGCGGCATCCCGCTGAACCCGGGCCGGAAGCGGGTGACCGTGCGCGTGGTCAACACGGCCGACCGGCCGGTGCAGGTGGGGTCCCACTACCACTTCGCCGCCGCCAACCCCGCCCTGGAGTTCGACCGGCCCGCCGCCTGGGGGATGCGGCTGGACGTCCCCGCCGGAACCGCCGTCAGGTTCGAGCCCGGCGTCGAGCGGGACGTCGCCCTCGTCCCCATCGCGGGGAACCGCGTGGTGCCGGGGCTGCGGCAGGAGTGGGCGGGGCCGCTCGATGCGTGAGATCTCCCGGGCCCGCTACGCCGCCCTGTACGGCCCCACCACCGGCGACCGCGTCAGGCTCGCCGACACGGACCTGTTCGTCGAGGTCACCGACGACCTGTCGATGGGGCCCGCCGGAGCGGGCGACGAGGCGGTGTTCGGCGGCGGCAAGGTCATCCGCGAGTCCATGGGGCAGGCGCGCGCCACCCGGGCCGAGGGGGCGGCCGACCTCGTCATCACCGGAGTGGTCATCCTCGACCACTGGGGCGTCGTCAAGGCGGACGTGGGCGTCCGCGACGGCCGGATCTCCGCCATCGGCAAGGCCGGCAATCCCGACACGATGGACGGCGTGGACCTGGTCATCGGGCCGTCCACCGAGGTGCTCGCGGGCAACGGGAAGATCCTCACCGCGGGGGCGGTCGACTCGCACGTCCACCTCATCTGCCCGCAACTGCTCGACGAGGCCATCGGGTCGGGAGTGACCACGATCGTCGGCGGCGGCACCGGGCCCGTCGAGGGCACCAAGGCGACGACCGTCACCGGCGCCTGGTACGTCGCCAGGATGCTGGAGGCGCTCGACGCGTACCCGCTGAACTTCGCGCTGCTCGGCAAGGGGAACACGGTCAGCGCCGAGGGGCTGCGCGAACAGCTCGCCGCGGGCGCGTCGGGGTTCAAGCTGCACGAGGACTGGGGGTCCACGCCCGCCGCGATCGACGCCTGCCTGAGCGTCGCCGACGCGAACGGCGTGCAGGTGACGATCCACACCGACACGCTCAACGAGGCCGGGTTCGTCGAGTCCACCTTGCGGGCCATCGGCGAACGCACCATCCACGCGTACCACACCGAAGGCGCCGGCGGCGGGCACGCCCCCGACATCATCCGGGTGGCGTCCTTCCCGAACGTGCTGCCCTCCTCCACGAACCCGACCAGGCCGCACACCGTCAACACGCTCGACGAGCACCTCGACATGCTGATGGTCTGCCACCACCTGAACCCGTCGATCCCCGAGGACCTGGCCTTCGCCGAGTCCAGGATCAGGCCCGCCACCATGGCGGCCGAGGACGTCCTGCACGACCTGGGGGCGATCTCCATGATCGGCTCCGACTCGCAGGCGATGGGCCGCGTCGGCGAGACGATCATCCGGACCTGGCAGACCGCCCACGTCATGAAGCAGCGCCGCGGCCCGTTGGGCGGGCCCGCCGACAACCTGCGCGCCCGCCGTTACGTCGCCAAGTACACGATCTGCCCGGCGGTCGCGCACGGCCTCGACGCCGAGCTGGGCTCGGTCGAGGTGGGCAAGCTCGCCGACCTCGTCCTGTGGGACCCGGCGTTCTTCGGCGTCAAACCCACCCTCGTTCTCAAGGGCGGCGTGGTCGCCTGGGCGCAGATGGGCGACGCGAACGCGTCCATACCGACGCCGCAACCGGTCCTGTCGCGGCCGATGTTCGGCGCGTCACCGGCCACGGCGTCGGCCACCTCCCTGCACTTCGTCTCCCCCATGTCCCTGGACGCGGGCCTGGCCGACCGGCTCGCGGTCCGCCGCCGTCTCGCGGCCGTGTCGGACGTCCGCGCGAGGGGCAAGTCCTCGATGCCTATGAACGACGCCCTGCCCGACATCCAGGTCGCCCCCGACACCTTCGAGGTGCGCATCGACGGCGACCTCGTCGAACCGGCTCCCGCCGCCGTCCTGCCGATGGCCCAGCGCTACTTCCTGTTCTGAGGCCGCCGTGAACCCCGCGCTGCTGCTCCTGACGGACTCCCGGCTCCCGGCCGGGGGGCACGCCCACTCGGGCGGCACGGAGCAGGCGGTCAGGACGGGGGCCGTCCACGACGTGCCGTCGCTGGGGAGCTTCCTCAGGGGGCGGCTGGCCACCTCGGGGCTGGTCGCCGCAGCCCTCGCGGCCACCGCCTGCGCAGCAGCACCGGCCGCCGCCGAGCCGTCCGTGTGGGCCGGTCTCGACGGCGAGGCCGACGCGAGGACGGCCTCCCCCGCACAGCGGGACGCCTCCAGGACCCAGGGCAGGCTGCTGCTGCGGGTGGCCCGGCGGGTGTGGCCGTCGCCGGTGCTCGACGACCTGGCGCGGGACGTCCCGAACGCCCATCACCCGATAGCCCTGGGAGCGGCGGCGCACGCGGCCGGCGCCTGCCCCGAGGACGCCGCCCTCACGGCGGCCTATCACGCGATCACTGGCCCGGCCACCGCGGCGGTGCGGCTGCTGGGGCTCGACCCGGTGGCCGTCCACCGGCTGCTGGCCGACCTCGGCCCCGACCTGACCGACACCGCCGCGCAGGCCTGCCTCGCCGCCGACCCGACCCGGCCCGGCCGGTTGCCCGCGCACTCCGCCCCCGCGCTCGACCTGCTGGCAGAGCAGCACGCGCGGGCCAGAACCAGGCTGTTCGTCTCCTGAGGAGGGACCTCGTATGGGCGCCGTTCACGACGACCACCACCACGCCCCGGACGGCCGCGGCAGAGCGCTGCGGCTCGGCATCGGCGGGCCGGTCGGCAGCGGCAAGACGGCACTCGTGGCGGCGCTCTGCCGCACCCTCGGGACGTCGTTCAACCTCGGCGTGGTGACCAACGACATCTACACCACCGAGGACGCCGACTTCCTGCGCAGAGCCGGAGTACTCGCCGAGGAACGCATCCTCGCCGTCGAGACCGGCTGCTGCCCCCACACCGCGATCAGGGACGACATCGCCGCCAACCTCGACGCGGTGGAGACCCTCGAGGCGCGGTTCGGCCCGCTGGACCTGGTGATCGTGGAGAGCGGCGGTGACAACCTGACCGCCACGTTCAGCCGCGGCCTCGCCGACAGGCAGATCTTCGTCCTGGACGTGTCGGGCGGCGACAAGGTGCCGCGCAAGGGCGGCCCCGGCGTCACCACCGCCGACCTGCTGGTCGTCAACAAGACCGACCTGGCCCCGCTCGTCGACGCCGACCTGGACGTGATGGCCCGCGACGCGGCGGCGGTACGCGGCGACAGGCCGGTGCTGTTCACCTCCCTGAGGCAGGACCGCTCCGCCGCCCCGGTCGCCGCCTGGGTGGCCGACGAGGTGACGTCCTGGCGGCACACCTCCAGCCCGGCAGGCCCGGCCGCCTTGGCCAGTGGAGGGACGCCCGCCGTGCAGGTGGCCGGTGGGCCTGGCGCGTGATGCGTGCTCGCGCTGTGATCGCCACCAGCCTGGCGGCTGACGGGCGGACCGTCCTGTCACGGCTGCTGTCCGCGCCGCCGCTGACGCTGCGCCAGACGGGGCCGCACGCGGTCCGCCTGGTCTCCACGGCCGCGGGCCCCCTCGGCGGCGACGACCTGGAACTACGCCTGGACCTGGCCCCCGGCACCACGCTGGACGTCGGCTCGGTCGCCGCCACGCTGGTGCTGCCGGGCGACGGCGAGTCCAGCATGCGGATCACGGCCACCGTCGGCGAGTCCGCCGTGCTCCGCTTCACCCCCGAACCGACCGTCCTGGCCGCCGGATGCGCCCACCGCACGCACGTCCAGCTGGCGCTGGCGGAGAACGCGCGGGTCCTGTGGCGCGAGGAACTCGTCTTCGGCAGGTACGGCGAAACGCCGGGCCGCTGCCACGCCCGCTTCGACGCCACCCTCGCCGGACGTCCCCTGCTCAGGCAGGAGTACACGGTCGGCGACCCACTCCTGGACCGCTCCCCGGCCGTCTACGGCGACGCCCGCTGCATCGGCACCGCCCTCCTCACCCTCCCCTCCATAACCACCTCTGCCGGGGAGGAACAGGCTGTGGGAAGCCCTCCCGAGGGAAGCCCGACCCAAAGCAGCCCCACTGGCGGGAGGCTGGACCAGAGTGTCCTGGGTGACGGGGTTGCTGTGCTGCCGCTTGCCGGGCCCGCTGTGCTGGTGTCCGCCCTGGCCGGGGACGCTGTGGAGCTCCGGCAGCGGCTGGAGTGGGGGGAGTCCGTGGTTGCGCCTGGAAGGCGGGCCGAAGCCGTCCTATGGTGATCGTGTGGACCTTCAGCCCGCGCCGCGGCGGCGCGCGACGCGTCGCGGCTACGCGCTGGCCGTCCTGGTCGCCGGGGCGGTGCTCGCGATCTGCGCCGTCCTCCCGTGGGCGGGCATCCAGGCGAGCAGCGACCTCATCGGCGGCGGCGTGACGCGCAGCCTGCGCGGCACCGACGACAGGTTCGGCATCTACACCCTGGTCGCGGGCCTGGCGGCGGCCGCGCTCGGCCTCGCGGGGACGCTGTCGCGGCCCCGGCTGGCCGCTCTGGCGATGATCCCGGGAGCGCTGGCCGCGGTGGTGCTGGTGATGTTCATCAGCGACCCGAAGGACGTGGGCGACCGGATCTCCATCGACCTGGGCGGCCTGCTGTCGATCGAACCGGTCATCCAGTACGGCTGGTGGGCCGCGCTGGCCAGCTCGCTGGCGGTCGTCGTCCTGGCGGTGCTGGCGCTGGTCGGCCGCCGATGACTCCGATCAGTCGTAGAAGCCGAGCCTGCGCAGCTGCTTCGGGTCGCGCTGCCAGTCCTTGGCGACGCTGATGCGCAGGTCCAGGTAGACGCGGCTGCCCAGCAGGGCCTCGATCTGCTTGCGGGCCCTGGTGCCCACGTCCCGCAGCCGCTCGCCCTTGTGGCCGATCACGATCGCCTTCTGCGAGGGGCGCTCGACGAACATGTGCGCGTAGATGTCCAGCAGGTCGTCGCGGCCCTCGCGTGGCAGCATCTCGTCGACCACCACCGCGATCGAGTGCGGCAGCTCGTCGCGGACCCCCTCCAGCGCCGCCTCCCTGATCAGCTCGCCCACCAGCACCTGCTCGGGCTCGTCGGTGAGCTGGCCGCCCTCGTACAGCGGCGGCGACTCCGGCAGGTGCTCGATCAGCACGTCGCCGAGCACGTCGAGCTGCTCCCCCGACTGCGCGGAAACCGGGACGATCGCCGCGAACTCGGCGATCTGTGACAGCGCGAGGAGCTGCTCGGCGATCCGATCCCTGGTGGCCAGGTCGCACTTGGTGACCACGGCCACGACGGGGGTCTTCTTCACGGCCGAGAGCTTGTCGGCGATGAACCGGTCGCCCTTGCCGATCGGCTCGTTGGCCGGGACGCAGAAACCGATCACGTCCACCTCGGTGAGGGTCGACAGGACGAGGCTGTCGAGCCGCTCGCCGAGCAGCGTGCGGGGGCGGTGCAGGCCGGGGGTGTCGACGATGACGATCTGGGCGTCGGGCCGGTGCACGATGCCCCTGATGGCCCGCCGGGTGGTCTGCGGCTTGGACGAGGTGATCGCCACTTTCTGGCCGACCAGGGCGTTCATCAGCGTGGACTTGCCGACGTTCGGCCTCCCTACGAAGCAGGCGAATCCGGCACGATGGCTGTCTGGCGAGGTCACCAATGCATTCTCGCCCATCAGCGGCCCTGGTCACGCCACCAGGCGAACACCTCGGGCAGGACGTGCGGGGTCCACGGGGTCATCGTCAGCCCGTCGAGGTCCTGCTCGGTCACCCAGCGGGAGTCGTTGATCTCCTCCCCGTCGGGGGTGGGCGTGCCGGCGACGACCACGCAGGCGTAGACCGCGATCACGTAGGCCACCTGGTGGCCGTTGGGGTAGACGGTGCGGAAGTCCGGCCCGCCGTACACGCCGACCAGGCCGCGGACGGCGACGTCGATGCCGAGCTCCTCCCGCAGCTCTCTGACCACGGCGTCCTGGGGGCGCTCGTCGGGGTCTACGCCGCCTCCCGGCGCCGCCCACACCCCGGTGTCGCCGTGCCGGGCCACCAGCAGCCTCCCGGACGCGTCGAACACGCAGCCGCACACGGACGGCAGCATCAGCAGGTCGGTTCCGACCTTGGCCCGCAGCCCGGCCAGGAACGGCGACATCGCCATGCGAGCCCCGTCAGTTCCGCAGGGTGCCGTCGGGGCCGGCCACGAGCAGCGCCTTGACGCCCAACTCGGCCGCGACCGCCTCGTCCGCGGCCGACGGCCCCTCGCCGAGATCG
>NZ_JBEXUP010000189.1:0-14644 GCF_040614375.1 Nonomuraea sp. NPDC005983 | reverse complement strand
CGGCCCGGACACCGGTCAGCCGTTCGGCGCGCCGCCCCCCCGCGGGCCCGCTCCGGACGTCGAGCAGCCGTTCGAGACCACGGGCGCCTTCGCGCGTCCCCCGCACTGGGACGCCCCCGAGGCGACCCAGCACCTCGACTCCGTCGGGCCCGCGTCCGACCCCTTCGCCCGTCCCGACGCCTTCAGGCAGCGTCCTGACCAGGGCGCCGGAGCCTTCGGCTCGCCTCCCGACGGCACGCAGGCGTTCGAGCAGCGCCCCGACGCGACCCAGACGTTCGGGACGCGTCCGGGGGACTCCGACCCCTTCGGGACGCGTCCGGGAGGCGACTTCGACGATCGGTGGCCCGGCAGGCTGCCCGAGCCGGGGGACGTCAAGGTCGCCGGCGAGCCGACCATGATCGACGGGACCGCCCCCGCGTGGGCCGACAACGACAGGTTCCTGGGCGGCTCCGAGTGGTCGGCCGACGACGAGGACGACAAGCCGCGCCGCCGCGGCCGCCGCAAGGCGGCACGCGACCACGACGTGCTCGACGCGCCCTCCCGCGGCGGCGGGAAGGGCAAGGTGGCCCTGCTCTCCGTGGCCGCGGTCGCCGTCGTGCTCGGCGGGACCGTCGCGGGCGTCAAGCTGATGGGCTCGTCCGGCACGGCGGCTGAGAAGTGCTCCGGCGGCACCTGCGCCGCGGTGCAGGCGTCCAACCAGCCGGGGCCGCAGACCTCGCAGTCCGGCACTCCGACAGAGGAGGACTCCGAGACGCCCACCGAGGAGCCGACGGAGGAGGAGAGCACCCCCGCCGAGGACACCCCGTCGCCCACGGCCACCATCGCCCCCCGCACGCCGCGCCGTACCACGTCCCCGAGCCCCACTCCGACGAAGACGAAGACGAAGACGAAGACGTCGTCTCCGAAGCCGACGAGGGCGCCGGTCGAGCCCACCCCGCTGGACAGCGTCTCGGCGACGCCGTCCGACGAGCCCTCGGTCCTCCACGACGGCGGCGTCGTCCCGACCGACGGCACCACCGCGCCCGATGCGAGCACCGCCCCCGGCGCCGGCTCGGTGAACATCGACTACCAGGCCAAGCAGCGGCTGACCGGCTACACGGCCCACCTGGACGTGGTCAACAGCTCGCAGCGGGCGCTGGGCGCGCTCACCGTCTCACTGCCGGTCACCGGGAAGGTGCTCGACGTGTCGGGCGCCACGTGGACGCAGGACGGCGACCTGCTCATCATCGACCTGGCCGCGCCGCTCGCGTCCGGGGCCTCGGCGGAGGTCACGTTCACGGCCGTCGGCAAGGCCACGCAGCCGGCGAGCTGCGGGATGGTCGGCGGGGACTGCGCCGTCAAGTAGGCATCCGCCCGGTACGTGGTTGGATGGGGGACATGACGGCTTCGACCCCTCCGCGCGTGCTGACCGTGGCCGGATCCGACTCCGGAGGCGGAGCGGGCATCCAGGCCGACCTGAAGACCATGCTCGCCCACGGTGTCCACGGCATGAGCGTCATCGCCGCGGTCACCGCGCAGAACTCGCTGGGCGTCCAGGGCTACTGGGAGCTGCCTCCCGAGGCCGTGCGCGCCCAGCTCGACTCGGTGCTGGGCGACATCGGCGCACAGGCGGTCAAGACGGGCATGCTGGCCTCATCACGCCTGGTCGAGGTGGTCGCCCAGGCGCTGGGGGCCTACGACGCGCCTGTGGTGGTCGATCCGGTGGGGGTGTCGAAGCACGGCGACGCGCTGCTCGCGCCCGACGCGGTCGAGACGATCCGGACGCTGCTGCTGCCCGTCGCCACCGTCGTCACGCCGAACCTGTGGGAGGTCGAGCAGCTCACCTCGGTCAAGGTCGAGGACGAGGACGGGCTGCGCCGCGCCGCGGACGCCGTGCTCGAGCTGGGTCCGGCCTGGGCACTGATCAAGGGGGGCCACCTGCCGGGCGAGCCCGTTGACCTGCTCACCGACGGCACCAGCGAGTACCGCTTCTCTGCAGCCCGCCTCGACAACCGGCACACCCACGGCACCGGCTGCACCCTGGCCTCCGCCATCGCCTCCCGGCTCGCGCTGGGCGACGACGTGCCGGAGGCGGTCGGCAGGGCCAAGGAGTACGTGACGGGCGCGATCGCCCGAGGCTTCCCCCTGGGCGACGGCATCGGCCCCGTGGACCACGCCTGGCAGTGGCGCTGACCCGGTCCATCCGGCGCGCGAGGCGGGCTCTGCGTCTCCGGCTCCGTCTCCAGCGCGCGAGGCGGGCTCCCAGTGTCTCCGGCCCCGTCTCCAGCACGCGGGGTTGGCTCCCAGCGCCTCCGGCTCCGTCTTCGGCGTGCGGGGCGGGCTTGCGCCGGAGACGACGAAAGCCCGCCGCTCGGTGAGCGACGGGCTTCCGGGAAACTCGGAACTAGCGGGTGACCTTGCCCGCCTTGATGCACGAGGTGCACACGTTCAGCTTCTTCGGCGTGCCGCCGATGACCGCGCGAACCGTCTGGATGTTGGGGTTCCAACGGCGACGGGTGCGGCGGTGGGAGTGGGACACGTTGTTGCCGAAGGTCGGCCCCTTGCGGCAGACATCGCAGACGGAAGCCACGGTATCGCTCCTTAAAACAGTCGATGTAGCCCTGTCCGCGTGATGCTTTCCGGGCGGAGGGCATGCCGGGACAACCGGCCAGCCAGACGAGGATATCCGATCCGTACCCCTGGACGCGAACCACAGGCACTGGACTGCGCCGAATGCGGCGATATCCTCCTCGATTAACGGTAGCGCACTCGGGGAGGTCGGAGCGCGCAGATGGAGGTTCTCGATCCGCCCGCGGTACGCCGCTGGGCCCGCCTGGCCGCCGACGCGCTGGGCGCCGCCAGGGCCGAGATCGACGCGCTGAACGTCTTCCCCGTCGCCGACGGCGACACCGGCACCAACCTGCACCTGACCATGCTGTCGGCGGCAGAGGCCGTCGAGGCGCTGCCCGACGGCGTCGACTCCGCGGTGACCTGGCAGACGCTCTCCTACGGCGCGCTGGTCGGGGCGCGCGGCAACTCCGGGGTCATCGTCAGCCAGGGGCTGCGCGGGCTGGCCGAGGTGCTGAAGGACGGCTCCGACCTGCGCGCGGCGCTGCTCAGGGCGGCGACCCTGGCCAGGGAGGCGGTGGCCAGGCCGGTCGAGGGCACGGTGCTGAGCGTGCTGGAGGCCGTGGCCCAGGCCGTCCAGGACGCGGAGGGCGGCCTCGCAGAGGTCGCGCGGCGCGCGGCGGGGGAGGCCCGCGCGGCGCTGCGCCGCACCCCTGAGCAGCTCGACGTGCTCGCCCGCAGCGGCGTGGTGGACGCGGGCGGCGCGGGCCTGGCGATCGTCCTGGAGTCGCTCGCGGAGGTGATCACCGGCTCCTACGGCGGCCGCTACGAGGTGCCCGCGCCGACCTCGCGGATCTCGCCGATGGCCGAGGTGGGGGCGGGGTACGAGGTGATGTACCTGCTCGACGCCGACGACGCGGCCGTGGCGGGGCTGCGCGCGGAGCTCGACGCGATGGGCGACTCGCTGGTCGTGGTGGGCGGGGAGGGGCTGTGGAACGTCCACGTGCACGTGGACGAGGCGGGCCCGGCGATCGAGGCCGCGCTGCGGGCGGGGCGTCCGCACCGGATCAAGGTCACCTACCTGGCGGAGCGCACGCACCGGGCCAGCGCGGGCAGGGGCGTGGTGGCCGTCGCCGCAGGCGACGGGATCGCCGCGCTGTTCGAGGACGGCGGCGCGGTGGTGGTCCGGCGGTCGCCAGGCGGCACGCCCACGCTTCCCGCGATGCTGGCGGCGATCAGACAGGCGGGCAGCGAGGTCGCGGTGCTGCCGAACGACGAGCACGTCAGGTCCGTGGCCGCCGCGGCGGCGGAGATCGCCCGCGAGGACGGGGTCGTGGTCAGCGTGCTCCCGACCAAGGCCACCGTGCAGGGGCTGGCGGCGCTGGCCGTGCACGACCCGCTGCGCCGCTTCGACGACGACGTGGTGGCGATGACCGACGCGGCGGGCCACACCCGGCACGGCCATCTGACGGTGGCCGACAGGGAGGCGGTCACCAGCGCGGGCGTGTGCCGTCCGGGGGACGTCCTCGGGCTGATCGACGGCGACGTGGCCGTGATCGGCGGCACGCTCGACGCGGTGGCCACGACGGTGGTCGACAGGATGGTGGCGGGCGGCGGCGAGCTGGTCACCCTCGTCACCGGCAGGGACGCCCCCGCGCGGCTCGCGGCCCGCGTCGAGGAGCACCTGAACCGCGCCAGGCCCGAGCTGGACCTGGTCGTCTACGACGGAGAGCAGGGCGGCTACCCGCTGCTCATCGGCGTCGAATGAATGTCGGACGAATCCTGTCGGTCACAGGCGGTAGAACATAGAGCCGTGAGCCGTTTCGACGAGCCCCTGACCAAGGCCCTCGACCCGAAGACCGCCAAGCTGCTGCACAGCGTGCTCGGCCTGGAGACGGTCGGCGACCTGCTGCGTCACTACCCGCGCCGCTACGCCGAGCGCGGCGAGCTGACCTCGCTCGACGCGCTGGAGGTCGACGAGCACGTCACGGTGGTCGGTGAGGTCACCAGGCTGATGCGCAAGCCGATGCGCAACCGGGGCGGCACCTGGCTGGAGGTCGAGGTCGTCGACGGCAACCGCAACAAGATCTACCTGTCGTTCTTCGGCAAGGGGTCGCACGTGGCCGAGTCGCGGCTCAAGCCGGGGCGGCGCGGCATGTTCGCGGGCAAGGTGGGGCTGTTCGGGTCGCGCACCAGCCCGCGCTGGCAGCTGGCGCATCCGGAGTTCGAGCTGTTCGAGGAGAGCGAGGCCAGCGCCGCGGAGTTCGCGGCCGCGCCGGTGCCGATCTACCCGGCGGGCAAGGACCTCACGCCGTGGGCGATCAGGCGCGCGATCGGCGTGGTGCTCGACACGCTCGGCCCGCTCGACGACTCGCTGCCCGAGTCGCTGCGCGCACGGCTGAAGCTGGAGGGGCTGGCCGAGGCGCTGGTGGCCGTCCACCGTCCGAAGGACTTCGGCGACGTGCAGCGGGCGCGCAAGCGGCTGAAGTTCGACGAGGCGTTCGTGCTGCAGGCGGTGCTGTTGCAGCGCAGGCAGGCGGCCACGGCCTGGCCGGCCAAGGCGCGGCCCCGGCGCGACGGCGGGCTGCTGGCCGACTTCGACGGCCGGCTGCCGTTCTCGCTCACCGAGGGCCAGGCGCTGGTGGGCGAGGAGATCGCGGCCGACCTCGCCCTGGAGCACCCGATGCATCGGCTGCTCCAGGGCGAGGTCGGCGCCGGCAAGACGGTGGTGGCGCTGCGCGCGATGCTGCAGGTGGTCGACGCGGGCGGCCAGGCGGCGCTGCTCGCGCCCACCGAGGTGCTCGCCCAGCAGCACCACCGCTCGATCACCGGCATGCTGGGCGATCTCGCGCAGGGCGGCATGTTCGGCGGCACCGCGGTCACGCTGCTGACGGGCTCGATGGGGGCCGCGGCCCGCCGTTCCGCGCTGCTCGACGCCGCCTCGGGCACGGCCGGCATCGTCGTGGGCACCCACGCCCTGCTCCAGGAGCACGTCCAGTTCGCCGACCTGGGGCTGGTCGTGGTCGACGAGCAGCACCGCTTCGGCGTGGAGCAGCGCGACGCGCTGCGCGAGAAGGCGGGCGGCAACCGTCCGCACGTGCTGGTCATGACCGCCACCCCGATCCCGCGCACGGTCGCCATGACCGTCTTCGGCGATCTGGAGGTCTCCACGCTGTCGCAGCTGCCCTCGGGGCGCGCGCCCATCACCACGCACGTCGTCCCGGCGGCGGAGAAGCCGCACTTCCTGGAGCGCACCTGGGAGCGGGTGCGCGAGGAGGTGGCGCTGGGCAGGCAGGCGTACATCGTCTGCCCCCGCATCGGCGACACCGAGGGCGACGAGGGCGACCTGGAGGTCACCTCCGACGAGGAGCGCCGCCCGCCGCTCGCGGTCCTCGACGTGGCGGAGCTGCTGTCCGAGGGGCCCTTCCACGACCTGAGGCTCGCCGTCCTGCACGGCAAGCTCCCGCCGGAGGAGAAAGACGCGATCATGCGCTCCTTCTCGCGGGGCGAGCTCGACGTGCTGGTCGCCACCACGGTCATCGAGGTGGGCGTCGACGTCCCCAACTCCTCCGTCATGATCATCATGGACGCCGACCGGTTCGGCGTCTCCCAGCTTCACCAGCTCCGCGGCCGGGTGGGCAGGGGCGGCCTGCCGGGGCTGTGCCTGCTGGTGTCCGACTTCCCCGAGGGCACCCCCGCCCGCG
Organism: Nonomuraea sp. NPDC005983; assembly: GCF_040614375.1. Lineage (NCBI taxonomy): Bacteria > Bacillati > Actinomycetota > Actinomycetes > Streptosporangiales > Streptosporangiaceae > Nonomuraea > Nonomuraea sp. NPDC005983. The sequence continues at coordinate 8,393 of NZ_JBEXUP010000189.1, read as the reverse complement.
CCCGTCTCGACGCGGTGGCGGCCACCCTCGACGGCTTCGAGCTGTCGCGGGTCGACCTGGAACAGCGCCGCGAGGGCGACGTCCTGGGCGCGGCCCAGTCGGGCAAGCGGACGTCGCTGAAGCTGCTGCAGCTGCTGAGAGACGAGGACGTGATCGAGACCGCCCGCGCGGAGGCGGCGGCGCTGCTGGCGTCCGACCCCTCGCTGGAGTCGCACGCGGGGCTGCGCGCGGAGATCGACAGGCTGCTGGCCGACGAGCGGGCCGGGTACCTGGAGAAGACCTGAACATGATTGTTGGGCCCAGCCGCGGGGACGGCCTCCCCCCGAATGCCGTCCCCGGCTGGGCCCACCCCTCGGGTCAGGTGCCGAGGGCACCGGCGTGCGGAAGGGCTCACGATCACGCCGGTCGGCCTCCATCTGGGTCACCTCGGAGGCCGCAGAACTCATCATGCGGGGCTGTCCGGGCAATGTGAATCACCCTTGCGCAGACGAGGCCGACACTTGTCCACTCTTGACCTGCACCGATATGCGGAACAATGGCTCGCATGACTCGGATCATCGCGGGGAGCGCGGGTGGGCGACGGCTGACCGTCCCGCCGGGGCGCGGCACGAGACCGACCAGCGACAGGGCTCGAGAAGGAATCTTCTTGACCCTCGACTCGCTGCACGGGCTCGACGGGGCCCGGGTGCTGGATCTGTACGCCGGGTCGGGCGCGGTGGGGCTGGAGGCGCTGTCGCGGGGGGCGGCGCACGCGCTGCTGGTCGAGTCCGACCAGAGGGCCGTGCGGACCATCAGGGCGAACGTCGACGCGCTGGGGCTGCCGGGGGCGCGGGTGGTGGCCGACAAGGTGGAGCGGGTGCTCGGCAGGCCCCCGGAGGGGGAGCCGTACGACATCGTCTTCGCCGACCCCCCCTACGCCCTGGCGGACGAGGACGTCACGCGGGTGCTGGAGCTGTTGCGCGACAACGGCTGGCTGGCAGGGGAGGCCCTGGTGGCATTCGAACGGGAGACGCGGGGAAAGTCGCTGGTGTGGCCCGAAGGGTACTTTGAGGAGAGGGTCCGTAGATATGGCGAAGCATCCGTTTGGTACGGTCGCGCCGCCGGGAACCCGTAGACCTGGGGAGGCGTTTTGCGCCGCGTTGTCTGCCCGGGGTCGTTCGACCCCATCACCAATGGCCATCTCGACATCATCGGCCGGTCCGCCCGGCTCTACGACGAGGTGACCGTCGCGGTACTGATCAACCTGGAGAAGAGCAGCCTGTTCACGGTCGACGAACGGATCGACATCCTGCAGACCGTGACCAAGGAGTACCCGAACGTCAAGGTCCAGAAGTTCCACGGCCTGCTCGTCGACTTCTGCAAGCAGAACGACATCCCCGCGATCGTCAAGGGGATCAGGGTGGTCAGCGACTTCGACTACGAGCTGCAGATGGCCCAGCTCAACTACCGGCTGTCGGGAGTCGAGACGCTGTTCATGCCGACGAACCCCGAGTACTCGTTCCTCTCATCCAGCCGGGTCAAGGAGATCGCCCGGTATGGTGGGGACGTGTCCGGCCTGGTGCCCGACCTGGTGCACAAGCTGCTCATTGAGCGGCTCAGGGGCTAGTGGTCACCTGGTATCCTTTCATTTCGGCCTTGTACGACGGCGACAGTTCGCCATGCCTAGCGAGAGCAGGATGACTCAGCACCTCAACCCCCGCTCCCCTTGGGTGATCTCCACTCATGATCTGGGAAAGCGGCCGGGCACGATGCGTGAGCTCGCCGTGACTCTCCCGGCACCGGCGGATCTCGGCGTCAACATGATCGGCGTCCCCAAGGGCGCCGAAGTCGAGCTGGATCTCCGGCTCGAAGCAGTGATGGAAGGCGTGCTCGTCTCGGGTACGGCGCAGACCCCGCTCTCCGGGGAGTGCGTGCGGTGCCTCGACCCGGTCACCTCGGAGATCGAGGTTGACCTGCAGGAGCTGTTCTTCTACTCCGACGAGGACGCCTCGGAGGAAGATTCGCTGCTCGACGGGGAGCTGCTCGACCTCGAGCCGACGTTCCGCGACGCGGTGGTGCTCGCACTGCCGTTGAGCCCGGTCTGCCGAGAAGACTGCCGGGGGCTCTGCGTGGAGTGCGGGGTCAAGCTGGCCGAGGCCGGCGACGACCACCGGCACGAGAAGATCGACGCCCGGTGGGCGTCGTTGCAAGGTCTGGTTACCGAGAACGATAACGATCAGGAGAAGTGACGTGGCCGTCCCGAAGCGAAAGATGTCGCGGAGCAACACCCGCGCCCGTCGCTCCCAGTGGAAGACGACTGCTGTCGCCCTGGTGAGCTGCCCGCAGTGCCGTTCGCCCAAGCAGCCGCACATCGCGTGCCCCACCTGCGGCACCTACAACCGTCGTCAGGTCATCGAGCCGTCTGCCTGATCTCGCAGTTGACGTGATGCCGACCGGGTGCCATTGTGCCCCGGTCGGCGTTACCGTCTCAAATGCGTGCGGTGGCGGTTCGCCCGCGGTCGTGGTGGACGCCGGGGTTCTCCCGACGCCCACCACGTTTTCGGGCATTCTCCGCAGCCGTCGCGCCTTGTGAAGACGTCCAAGGAGGAAGCACGTGGGTGCGGGTCCCAAGCCGGTGGCCGTGGAGGTCGCCAGAGACGAGCTGGAGCGAGTGCTGTCGGTCAGCCTCGACTCCGACATTCTCGAGCGGGCGCTGACGCACCGCTCGTACGCGTACGAGAACGGCGGCCTGCCCACCAACGAGCGCCTGGAGTTCCTCGGCGACTCGGTGCTGGGCCTCGTGGTCACCGACACCCTCTACCGCAACCACCCCGACCTGCCGGAAGGGCAGCTCGCCAAGCTGCGGGCCGCGGTGGTCAACATGCGCGCCCTGGCCGACGTGGCGCGCAACCTGGGCCTGGGCCGGTTCCTGCGGCTCGGCAGGGGCGAGGAGGGCACGGGCGGCCGTGACAAGTCGTCGATCCTGGCCGACACGCTGGAGGCGCTGATCGGCGCCATCTACGTCGACAAGGGCCTCGACGAGGCGTTCAGGGTGGTTCACCTGCTGTTCGACCCGCTGATCGTCCGCTCGGCGTCGCTGGGCGCCGGGCTCGACTGGAAGACCTCCCTGCAGGAGCTCACCGCGTCCGAGGCGCTCGGCGTGCCCGAGTACCACGTCGAGGAGAGCGGCCCCGACCACGCCAAGTCGTTCACCGCGGTGGTGCGGGTCGGCGGCGAGTCGTACGGCACGGGCAACGGGCGCAGCAAGAAGGAGGCCGAGCAGCAGGCGGCCGAGGCGGCCTGGACCCGCATCAGGGCCCGCCGCGAGCAGCGCGAGAGCCAGCCGGCGGGCTAGTTGCCGGAGCTGCCAGAGGTCGAAGTCGTCAGGCGCGGCCTCGCGACGTGGGTCATCGGCCGCAGGATCGCCTCGGCCGAGGTGCTGCACCCGCGCGCGATCAGGCGGCACGTGCCGGGCGCCGACGAGTTCACCGCACGCCTGAAGGGCCGTCTGGTGAAGTCGGCGCAGCGGCGCGGCAAGTACCTGTGGCTGCCGCTGTCGGGCGCCGAGGAGGCGCTGCTCGCCCACCTGGGCATGAGCGGCCAGCTGCTCGTGGTCGAGCCCGCCGCGCCGCTGGAGAAGCATCTGCGGGTCCGCCTGCGTTTCGAGGACGGCGGCCCCGACCTGCGCTTCGTCGACCAGCGGACGTTCGGTCACGTGATGCTCACGCCTCTGGTCGAGGGCGTCCCCGAGCCGATCGCGCATATCGCCCCCGACCCGTTCGAGGCCGCCTTCGACGAGGACGAGTTCACCCGCAGGCTCAGGGCCAAGCACACCGAGATCAAACGGGCCCTGCTCGACCAGTCGCTGATCAGCGGCGTCGGCAACATCTACGCCGACGAGGCGCTCTGGCTGGCCAGGCTGCACTGGGCGCGTCCCACGCAGAGCCTGACCCGTCCGAAGATCGCCGAGTTGGTCGAGGCCGTGCGCACGGTCATGGGAGCCGCGCTGCAGCAGGGCGGCACGTCCTTCGACAGCCTGTACGTGAACGTCAACGGCGAGAGCGGCTACTTCGACCGCTCGCTGGAGGCGTACGGCCGGCGCGACCAGCCCTGCTCCCGCTGCGGCACCCCGATCAGGCGGGAGGCGTTCATGAACCGTTCGTCGTACTCCTGCCCCAGATGCCAGCGCAGGCCGCGCTGACGCAGGCGAGCGCGGCGCCCGCCCACATCACCGCCGGGATGGAGATCCCGTCCACGATCCTGCCGCCGAGCAGCGCCCCGAGCGAGATGGCGGCGTTGAAGACGCTGGTGAACACGGCCATCGCCGCGTCGCCGCCGCCGGCCCTGATCACCCAGAGCTGGAGCGAGACCGACACGCCCCCGTACGCGACACCCCAGAGCGCGAGCACGGGCAGAGGCTGGCCGATCAGGGGCAGGGCCGCCGTCGCGAGGGCGATCAGCGCGGCCAGCGTCACCAGCGCCCGTCTGGGGACGCGGGCCGCCCGCGCTCCGGCGGCGAAGTTCCCGAGCACGCCCGCGACCCCGTACAGCAGCAGGGCGGCGGTGACCAGCCCGGCGCCCGCTCCCGAGACCTGCTCCAGGAACGGCCTGACGTAGGTGTAGGCCGCGAAGTGGCCGGTCACGAGCAGCGCGGTGACGGCCATCACGACCCTGACGGGCCCCAGCTCCCTCAGCCGGACGGCGGGCCCGGCGGGCAGCGGCGGGACTGTCAGCGCGATGGCCGCGCACACCCCCAGGGCCAGCACCGCCACCGCCGCGAACGCCGCCCGCCAGCCCGCCAGCTGTGCCAGGAACGTTCCGGCGGGCACGCCGAGCACGGACGCCACGGAGATGCCTCCGGAGATCAGCGCGGTGGCCCGGCCCACCGACCGCTCCGGTGCCAGCCGCACGCCCAGCCCCGCCGCGAAGGCCCAGAACCCGCCGATGCTCACCCCGACCAGCAGCCTGGCCGCCAGCATCACCCAGTAGTCCGGCGCGAGCGCGGCCAGCAGGTTGGCCGCCGCCAGCAGCAGCATGAGCGCGCCCAGCAGGGTCCGCCGGTCGACCCCGCGGGCCGTGACCACCAGCACGGGCGCGGCCACCGCGGCGACCAGGCCGGGAGCGGTCATCGTCAACCCGGCCGTCCCGGCGGACACTCCGAGGCCGGAGCCGATGGAGGTCAGCAGCCCGACCGGCAGCATCTCGCTGGTGACAACGGAGAACGTGCCCACGGCGACGGCGGACACGGCGAACCAGTTCGCTCGTTCAACGGTGATCGTCATGCCGTCCAGCCTTCAGCCGGACCGCTCGGCGGAACAATGACGAGGATCGAACCCTTGGTTTAGTGGGACTAAGGAGTGAGATGGAGTTCAGGGAACTGGAATGCTTCGTCGTGCTCAGCGAGGAGCTGCACTTCGCCCGGGCCGCCGAGCGCCTCTACGTCTCGCCGGGGCGGGTCAGCCAGCTCGTGCGCGCGCTGGAGACGCGGATCGGGGCCCGGCTGTTCGAGCGCTCGAGCAGGAGCGTGCGGCTGACGCCGCTCGGGGAGCGCTTCCTGGCGGACCTGCGTCCCGCCTACGACGGCCTGGCGGCGGCGATGGAGCAGGCCAAGGCCGGGGCGCGCCGCGTGGAGGGCGTCCTGCGGGTCGGCTTCCAGGGGTCTCCCTCGGACGTCGTGATGGGGGCGGTGCGGGCGTTCGAGCGCCGGCACCCGAGGTGCGAGGTCGTGCTCGCGGAGGTGCTCCTCTCCGACCCGTTCAGCAGGCTGCGCGACGGCGAGGTGGACGTGACCTTCACCCTGCTCCCCGTCGAGGAGCCGGACGTGGTCACGGGCCCCGCGCTCAACAACGTCCCGGTGTGCCTGGGCCTGTCGAAGCGCCATCCCCTGGCGTCCAGGCGGACGATCGGCGCGGAGGAACTGGCCGGCGTTCCCCTGATCGGCCTGGACACCCGCGCGCCGCGCCCGCTACGCGAGCTGATCGCCCCCACGGCGACCCCGGAGGGCCGGCCGGTTCCGTCTGCGGGCACGGTCGCCACGAGTCAGGAGGGCTTCACCCAGGTCGCGCTGAACCGGGGCGGCATGCTGTTCTGCTCGCCCACGGCGGCCCAGCACGGGCGTCCCGACATCGTCTTCGTCCCCGTCACCGGCCTGCCGCCGTCGCGGCTCGGGCTGGCCTGGCTCCGCTCGGCGGAGACGGCCACGATCAGGGCGTTCAACGAGGCCGCCGCCACCGTGATCCGGTCGCGCGCGGGGGACCTGGTGGCGTGAGGTGGGGGAAAATGGCACTCATTGCCGTCCATTACGGAGAGTAAAAATGGACAATGCACTACAAAATGCCGAAAATATCCGCGTGACCGCCTGGGTGAGGGGCAGAGTTCAAGGAGTCGGCTTTCGGTGGTGGACTCGCGCCAGGGCTCTGGAACTCGGATTGATGGGCTGGGCGCGCAACACGGACGACGGCAGGGTGGAGGTTGTGGCCGAAGGGCCGCGCGACGCCTGCGTCAAGCTGCTTGAGCTGCTCAGGGGTTGCGACACGCCAGGCAGGGTCGATGGAGTAGTGGAACGTTGGAGCGAACCTAGAGGTAGTTTGGGGGGGTTTGTAGAGAGGTAGCCCTTCCGTTAAACCGCCCAAATAGGGTATAGTTATATGGCGAGAGTGCCTGTCGGCAGGGCTCAGCGGTCCGTTCGACTTGACCGCCCACACTGCCGGTGCGACTCTTGTTAAGTACCACGCGCACCCCTCCCGCGGAACTGAAGTGCGCGAACCAGTCTGGTCACTCAGCGTGGAGGACCCTTTACCATGGCGAAGGCTCTACTCGGCCACGTCGGCGGTCCTGACCCTCGAATGGTCTCGGAGATGCGCCGTCTGCAGCAGCGAATCCGGGATCTGGAGGCAGAACTCATCCGACTTCAGGCTACGAATGACGCTCTTGCGGCGGCTACCCGCGAAGAGGCGCTCAGCCGCATACAGGAGCGCGAGCCGGCACTCACCTGAGAGTGATCGGAGCGCAAGATCAGGGACGTCTCGGAGAGGCGTCCCTTGTTATTTGCGCTCGTACGGGAAAGCTTTGGCCCTCTTTTGCGTAGTTGGCCGCTTACTCGACCGCAGCCGCCGACGCCAGGCAGCGAGGACCAGTAGGCTTTCCCGAAGTTCGCTCAGGAGAAGGGGTCCCCGCGTGTATTTGAAGACCCTCACCCTGCGCGGTTTCAAGTCCTTCGCCTCCGCCACCGCACTGCGTTTCGAGCCCGGCATCACCTGCGTGGTGGGCCCCAACGGCTCCGGCAAGTCCAACGTCGTCGACGCGCTGGCCTGGGTCATGGGCGAGCACAGCGCCAAGTCGCTGCGCGGCGGCAAGATGGAGGACGTCATCTTCGCCGGCACCTCGTCCAGGCCGCCCCTGGGCAGGGCCGAGGTGACCCTGACCATCGACAACACCGACGGCGCGCTGCCGATCGACTACACCGAGGTCACGATCAGCCGCCTGATGTTCAGGTCGGGCCAGAGCGAGTACGCGATCAACGGCGACACCTGCCGGCTGCTCGACATCCAGGAGTTGCTGTCCGACTCGGGCATCGGCCGCGAGATGCACGTCATCGTCGGGCAGGGCCAGCTCGACGCGGTGCTGCACGCCGGCCCCGAAGACCGGCGGGCCTTCATCGAGGAGGCCGCGGGCGTACTCAAGCACCGCAAGCGCAAGGAAAAGGCGCTTCGCAAGCTCGACGCCATGCAGGCCAACCTCACCCGCGTCCAGGACCTCGCCACCGAGCTGCGCCGCCAGCTCAAGCCGCTCGGCCGTCAGGCGGAGATCGCCCGCAAGGCCGCCGTCATCCAGGCCGACCTGCGCGACGCGCGGCTGCGCCTGCTGGCCGACGACGTCTGCATCCTGCGCGAGACCCTGCAGCGCGAGGCGGCCGACGAGGCGGCGATCCTGTCCAGGCGCACCCAGGTCGAGGCCGAGCTGGCCGAGGGGCAGCAGCGCGAGGCCGCCCTGGAGGCCGCCGAGGCCGAGACACAGCCCCGGCTGAGCGCCGCCCAGGAGACCTACTTCCGGCTGTCGTCGTTGCGCGAGCGCATCACCGGGCTGGAGCAGCTGGCCGCAGAGCGGCACCGGCACGCCCTCGACGCCGCCGCCATCGAGCGGCGCGGGCGCGACCCCGAAGACCTAGAGCGCGAGGCCGCCGAGGTCCGCGAGCGGGAACTCGTCCTCAGGGCCGAGCTGGAGCACGCCCAGGAGCTGCTGGAGGAGGCCGTCGAGCGGCGCACCGAGGCGGAGGGTGAGCTGGCCGCCGAGGAGCGGCGGCTGGCGATGGCGGCCAGAGCCGCCTCCGACCGGCGCGAGGGCCTGGCCAGGCCGATCGGAAGTGCGTCGGGTAGGGAAAGTAGGGTGTAGAAAGCGGGGTGATCTAGGTGGTC
>NZ_JBEXUP010000188.1:0-14705 GCF_040614375.1 Nonomuraea sp. NPDC005983 | reverse complement strand
ACGTCGATGTAGTCGAGGTTGGGGTTGCCGTTGGCGGTGGTGGCCGTCGCCCTGAGCGTGTTGGTCCCGGCGTTGACCGGGACGGTGAAGGTGTCGCTAGCCCAGGTGTCCCAGGTGCCCGTGCCCGCGTAGTCACGCGAGGCGAACACCGTCGTCCCGTTGACCGCGATGGCCGAGGGCCGGTTGGCCGTGGTGCCGTTGGCGTAACGCAGCTTGACCGTCGCCGTTCCGGCCGCGGAGGCGGGGAAGGCCCACTCCACGAAGGCCCCTGCCACGTTGTCGCCGTTGACGTAGCCAGTGCCGCTGAAACCGGCGTGGGAGTTCTCGAAGACGCCCTGCGAGATCGTCGCGTCCTCCGCCTCGTACCGGCCCGGCGGCGGTGGCGTGGTCGCGCCCGGCAGGCCCCACGCGGCGCCCGGCTCGGCGATCGGGACGGGCGCGATGACCAGGTCGGGTGCGGCGCCCGCGTAGAGGAGCACCTCGCGCTCCCTGGGCAGGGTGATCTGCAGGACGCCACCGCCCAGGTCCTGGACGGCGGCGGGCGAGCCGTCGTCCAGCAGCGCGGTGACGGCGCCGGTCAGGCCGTGCTTGACCTTCAGCGGCTCGCCGGCCAGGCTGCGCACCCTGACGAACCGGGTCGCGCCCGCCTGCCGGGCCGCGGAGACGAGGAACGCGCCCTGGGTGCGGAAGTCGTGCAGCGTGACGTCCGGCCAGGACGGCGGCACGGCCGGGAACACCCTGACCACGCCGCCCCAGCTCTGGCAGAGCATGTCGTGGATCGACTGCGACGCCGACAGCGGGGTCTCGATGACCGGCCCGGCCTCGGTGTAGTGGGTGTTGGCCCGGCATGGGAACGAGGTCGCCGGGTCGAAGAACCTCATCAGGTACGACAGGGCCGTGTCGCCGCGTCCCATCATCGCGTACATGGAGGCCGCGCCCGTGTAGCTGTAGCCGCGGTGCGCGCCGGTGAGCGCGTGCCACCGCGTGATCGACTTCTCGATCAGCGTGCGGTTCGCCGTCTGATCCCAGTTGACCAGGTACAAGGGGTAGATCATCAGCAGGTGGGAGTAGTGGCGGTGGGACTGGGCGTACGGCGTGCTGCCACCGATCATGTAGCCGTCGGCGTCCGTCGGGTACGCCACCAGCGTGCTCAGCACCTGCTGCCACTTCGGCTTCAGCGGATCGTCGATGCCCAGGCGCGTCGCCGAGTCGAGCAGCGTCTGGCAGCCCCACCTGATCAGGGCCAGGTCGTAGTTCGTGTCCTGCGGCGGCACCACCGGGTACTCGGGCGACAGCGTGCTCGGCAGGTGCAGCTTGCCGTCGCTGCCGGTCGTCAGGAAGCGCAGGTAGTAGTTGATCGCCCGGCGCAGGATCGGGAAGAGCGTGTTCCGCAGCAGGGTGTCGTCCATCGTGTGCCGATACGACAGCCACACGTTGTGCAGCGCCCACGTCAGGTCGCCGGTCTCCGCGCCGCTGCCGGGCGTGCCGACGCTCCTGGTGGCGAACATGTCGGAGCTGCGCCCCACGCCGGAGGAGTCCGACCGGTACGCGCTGGGCACGTTGTCGATCAGCTGCTGCCGGTTCTGGTCGAGCGTGCTGGTCACCGAGTCCAGCTCCAGGTGGTTGGAGCCGTGGATGAGCCAGTACTCCAGCTGCACGTTGAGGTTCCACCACACGCCCGGCCACGGTGTGGGCTCCAGCCAGGGCCCGGTGGTCGCCATGACGGGACCGCCCGCCCTGGTCGCGGAGGCGACCTTGTACAGCTGGATCCAGTGGAAGCTCTGCAGCCGCTGGTCGGGGAGCGACACGAAGCTCTTCTTGTAGAACGCGTGCCACCAGCTCTGGTGCGCCGCCCGCAGGGCGTCGTACGTCCCGGCGTTCTGGATGCGGCCGAGCGAGGCCGTCTCGGCGGCCGTGTTCGACGGGAAGCTGTGGGCGACCGACAGCAGCAGCAGGTCGCCGCTCTGCCGGTAGGCGGTGGCGGTCTGCCCTCCCCCAGCCAGCGCCTGGACCACCTGCTTGACGTCGCCGGTGGTCTTCGTCGTCCATGCCGGGTTGCGCGTGTAGCCGGACGGCGGGGCCTCCGACGCCTCTCTCGGGCTGTTGGCGGCCTCCGGGTGGAACGTCCAGCGCACCTGCTCGCTCCCGCTCGCGGTGGCGCGGGCGACAAAGGTCTCGTCGTGGATGAACGCGACGAACGTGATCTTCCCCGACGAGGTGGTGATGGTGCCGGTGAGTTCGGCGTCCCACAGGCTCAGCCGCCAGTCGACGGCGGTGATCGTCCCCACCGGGTCGAGTGTGAGGTGCCCGACGGGCAGGCGGCAGGTGCCGAACCCGCTGCCGAACTGGGGACGATGGTCCTGGACGCGTCCGTGCTGGGTGGTGAACCGCACCTTGTTGGCGTTCGGCTCCTGGTAGACCATGCTGCCGAGGAGCCCGTCGCCCAGGAACGGCCCCTCGTGCCAGAGCGCGGGCAGCTTGCCCCACAGCAGGTCCTGCCCGCGCAGGAACGCCGACCACTGCGCGTCGGTGGCCATCCGGTTGTCGATCGCCCACGCGGCGGCGCTCGCCCCGGCGGCCCGGGGAGAGCCGAGCCCCACTCCCCCGGCCAGCGCGGCGGCGGCCAGGCCTCCGGCGGCGGTTCCCAGCACCGCCCGGCGCGTCATGCCTTCCTGGGTCACTGCACCTCCAGTGATGGCCCGGCGGCCACGCGAGCGCGCGGCCGCCAGGGAGAAGCGTGCGGTTACTGAATGTTGGAGCCGGTGCCGGAGAAGCCGGCGACGGCGCGGCCCCGGGACGTGCGTAAGGTCATCGGGCGCTCCTGCTGGGGGGTGACATCTCGGCGAGAGATTGGAGCTTTTCATCGTGTTCCCACAAATAGTCACAAGCGTCAACGAGTTACAGATCTTGGAACGATCCAATCTTTAGGAAACTTTCCTAACGCAGATCTTGGCATTCCGTGCTATACATCGGATGTCATGGCCGCTATGGACAGCCGCCTGGCGAGCAGGTACAGCTAGTGGCCAGGCGAAAGGTTGGATCTGTCTCCCGGCTGGCAAGGGCAACCACCAGGTGGCCGCGAGACATCACAGGTCGTCAGCCCCTCGGTGATACATGGGATGTCTCACCGGAGGCACATACCAGCGTGAGGAGAGTCCAGTGATCCTCGGAGTCCGCGCGCCGTGGAGTCGAACGGTGGTCGCCACCGTCGCCCTCGGAGCGCTGCTGATCCAGCCGGTGCCCGCCGCCGCTGCCACGACCGCGCTCTACGAGGCGGAGAACGCGACCGTCTCACAGGGCGTGGTGGAGTCCAACCATCCCGGGTTCACCGGCACCGGGTTCGTCAACTACGACAACGTGGCCGGCTCGTCCGTCGAGTGGACCGTCAACTCGGCCGCGGGCGGCCCGGTGCGGCTGGTCTTCCGCTACGCCAACGGCACCACGGCCGACAGGCCGATGAACGTCACGGTCAACGGCACGGCCGTGGCCGCCGGCCAGTCCTTCCCCGGCACCGGCGCCTGGACCACCTGGCGCACCGCCGCCCTCCAGGTGACGCTGAACGCGGGCGCCAACACCGTCAAGGCCACCGCGAACACCGCCAACGGCGGCCCGAACCTCGACTCGCTCACCGTGGACGACGGCACCCAGGGCGGCACCGACTGGTCCAGAGCCGTGATCGACTCCACCATGGCCCGGTTCACGCCCGGCTCGCTCGGCGGCTGGAGCTACCCGCAGGGGCTGTACCTGTGGGGCCAGTACCTCTTCTGGCAGCGCACCGGCGAAGCGCGGTACCTCCAGTACATCAAGGACTGGGCCGACCGGTTCGTCGACGGCAACGGCAACATCTCGCAGAGCTTCAGCAACCTCGACAGCATGCAGGCCGGCAACGTCCTGCTGGCGCTGTACCGCGAGAGCGGGCAGGCGCGCTACCGCACCGCCGCGACGAAGATCCGAACCCGGCTGAACACGTACCCGCGCACGTCCGACGGCGGCTGGTGGCACTCCACGTCCGACTCCCGCCAGGGCCAGCTCTGGGGCGACGGCGTCTACATGGCCGACCCGTTCGTGGCCCGCTACGGCGCCTGGGTGTCGGGCGACACGTTCACCAGCACCGAACCGGCCAAGCAGATCGAGGTGTACTGGAGCCACCTGCGGCGCACCTCCGGGGCCGCGGCCGGGCTGCTGTACCACGCCTACGACGAGCCCGGCGGCCTGACCGCCCCCTGGGTGAAGCCGTCGCTGGGCGACACCAACGGGATCTCGTGGTGCCGGGCGATGGGCTGGTTCGGCATGGCCACGGTCGACATCCTCGACCTCATGCCCGCCGACCATCCGCGACGGGCGGCGCTGATCAACATCCTGCGCGACCTCGTCCCGGCCTACGCCCGCTGGCAGGACCCGGCGACCGGGCGCTGGTTCCAGGTGGTCACCGAGACCGGCAACGCGTCGAACTGGACGGAGACGTCCTGCTCGGCGATGTACACGTACACGATCTCGCGGTCGGTGGAGCGCGGCTACGTCGACGCGTCGTACCGCGCCAACGCCGACCGGGGCTACCAGGGCGTGCTGGCCAAGGTCTCGCTCGGCTCCGACGGCCGGACCAACCTGGCGGACGTCAGCGAGGGCACGAACGCCAGCGACTCGCTCAGCTACTACTTCAACCGGAGCAGGCCGGTCAACGACTTCCACGGCCTGGGCGCGTTCCTCATCATGAACGAGCAGATGATGCGGGTCGGCCCCGGCAACTGACCACCTCCGAGGGCCACGGCACCTGCGTGGCCCTCCTCCCGGCCCGCACTCCCAAGGCCCTCTCCGGAGCGCAGCACGCGATCCACGGGGAGGGCGGTCAGCGGATGGCGCCGAACGCGACGGCGGTCGTGGAGGCGATCACGGTGGTCAGCACCACCATGATGAGCACGGTGGCCAGCGGGTTCTTCCTGGGACGAGGCGGCTCGGCGTGCTTGGCGCGCACGTGGACCGCCTTCGCCCGCGTCGGAGCCGGGCTGGGGGTCGGGGTCGGCTCGGGAGGCCGGGTGGCGCGCACCGGTGTGGGGACGACCGGCCGCACCGACGCTTTCGGAGTCGGCGGGGTACGGGTGGGACGCGGTTTCGGGGTGGACCGAGGAGTCGGCGTCGGCTGCGGAGTGGGCGTCTCCGCGGGAGGCTGCACCACAGGAGGCGGCGCGCCGCACTCCCCGATGTGGACGCTCACCATCGGCACGTCCACGCAGACCGCCACGCCGACCCCGACCTCCACCCCGACCTCGTGCGGCTCCTCCGGCTCCGGCTCGGCCGCGGCGGGCCCGCTCACGGACAGCACGAACAGCGTCGCCGCCAGCAGCAGCGGTGTGCGCCAGGCAGCCACGGTCACACGCCTCCGGCGATGCGCGAGAACTCCCGGAGCGCCCCGCTGAACGCATCGGGCCCCACGGCCAGCGGCCCCGCGAACACGTGTGAGATGTCCCAGGTCAGGTAGACGCCGAAGCCCAGCATCGCGGCCATCGCCACCAGCGGCAGGATCGCCAGCCCGCGCGGCCTGGCCCCGGCGAGGAACGGAAAGACGATGACCACCAGGCCGGTGACGATCGACAGGATCAGCACCCCCTTGGGCGGGGTCGCCGCGGCGTCGACGCCCCGCTGCGCGCGGGCGGCGGACAGCGTCGCGATGTGCTCCAGGACGGCGTCCTTGGCGTCCTTGGCGGCGTCGTCGCTGACCTTCAGCTGGGTGACCCTGGCGCGCAGCGAGTCGAGCCGCTCGCTGCCTACCGGATCGAGCCGCCCCTGCTCCAGGAGGGGCCACTCGTCTCTGACCACGAAGGAGACATAGTCGCGCAGCCCCGCCCTGACCGCGTCGGGGGCGGTGCCGGGGAGGCCGGACGCCGACCAGTAGGCGTCGACGGCGGCCTGGCTCTCGGTCTGCGTGTTCTGCCTGGCGGTGTCGGCCGTGGTCCAGGGCACGATGATCGCGATGGCGAAGACGAGCAGGAACAGCGCGGACAGCATCGCGCCCGCATGGCCCGCGGACGGCCCGTCGGGGGCGGCGTCGTCGCTCCCCTTCTTCGAGATCCTGAACAGCAGTGCCGTGAGCGCGACCACGCCTACCGCCGCGGCGATCGCGAGGATGTACGCGAGCATGAAAGATCTCCCAACCCCTGGAGAACACTGAGCGTAAGATTGATATCACAGTACGCAGTCATGGGTCGGGATCGCTCGGTAATGCCGCAAGCGCCGTAAAGAGAGTTGTGCAGGCCCGCCGGCACGCGAGGCCGCCCGGCGACAGATCGGGCCAAACGTGTCACGCGGCCCGCTCAAGGGTCGACCGAACCGACCATTTCGCGAACGCCGCAAAGGGCGGTGCGCCCCCGGGAAGGGCTGACCCGCCAGGTGACGAGCGGAAGGAGGCCGATGAGGAGGGCTGCCGGAAGGGCTGTGGCGGTGTCCCCTGGGGGTGGAACCGCGGAGGTCCTTGGATGCGAAGAGTCGGACTTGTGCACCCCACCGGCTCGGCAGGCCGTCCGGCTGGACGGATCGTCGATCTTGACGCGCCCTTCGAGAACATATGTCTAGCCAAGCAGACGGATGCTGTGAACTTTCGTGACCATGGGGAGTGTGAACCTACTGAACGGCCGGAAATTCGTGATGGTGAGCTCGACGGCGAGCGTGGTGGACCAGGAGCAGCCCACCGAGTTCAGCTACTGGGAGGCCGACGGGGTGGTGTGGGGCAGTTACTCGGGCGACACCGTGACGCACGGCCGTTTCGTCGGCACCAGGGACGGCGACCAGATCAGCATCGCCTACGCGCACGCGCTGAAGGCCGGTGGCAAGGCGGGCGGCCAGAGCACCAGCCGCATCGAGACCGACCCCGACGGGCGGCTGCGCCTGGTGGAGGAGTTCCAGTTCGAGGGCGACGACACCCAGCACGTCAGCGTGTGCATCGAGGTCGCCGCCTCCTGACCGGTCCCGACCGGGGAGCCGGCTTGCGCTCCCTGGTCGCCTTCCGGCCGGAGGCGGTCAGGAGTCCTTCTGGAGGGCGGCGCGGCCCTCGGCCGCGCCGACGAAGCGCATCTTGCCGAGTGGCACGTCGTTCGGGGTCTCCTGGGCGGGACGGCGTGCCGGGCGGGCCTTGTCCCGGTCACTCGGCAGCACGTAGGGACGCCGGAGCACCTCGTCCAGGATGAACACGGTCTCCGTGGCCTTGACGGCGGGGATGTTGGCCAGGCGGTCCGTCACCATGGTGTGCACCTCGGCGACGTCCGACATGCGGACCTGGATCATCGCGTCGTGCTGGCCGGTGGTGATCGCGCAGTACTCCACCTCGGGCATCCTGGCGAGCTCGGCCCTGAACTGCTTCCACATCTGCTGCCGCACGGTCACGAAGATCAGCGCGGTGATGCCGAGCCCGGCCCTGACGTGGTCGATCTCGGCGGTGAACCGCTTGATCGTCCCGTCGGCGCGCAGCGCCTCGAACCGGGTGTAGGCGTTGGCGCGGGAGATGCCGACCCGCTCCGCCAACGCCGCCACCGAGATCCTGCCGTTCTCTCGCAGGACCTGGAGGATCTTCATATGGGTGGAGTCCAGCTCGAGACCGATACCGATCCGTCCAGGCTGGACGCCACCACTGCCGCCATTTCTGGAAATTTCACTCATAGTTACCTCACGCCCATTTATATACGTCTCGGCGACCGCACGGCGCCTGGACGTTCTGCCGCACAATCCTCGGCATCTCCCGTCCAACCGTCCAACTGGAGGACTCACCATGGCGACCCGCTCGCAGACGGCGGCTGTGCTGCTCGCCGGTGCACTCGCCCTCGCCGCCTGCGGAAGCGGCGGCACCCAGGCCCCTGCCGCGCAGAGCGGCGGGAAGACCCTGGTCATCGACACGTCCTTCGACCTCAAGACGGCCGACCCCGGACGGACCTACGAGCCGACCGGCCTGATCGTCGGCCACGCGACGTACGAGACGCTGCTGACGTTCGACGGTGGCGACGTGACCAAGCCGGTGCCCTCGCTGGCCGAATCCTATGAGCTGTCCAAGGACGGCAAGACGCTGACCCTCAAGCTGAAGAAGGGCGCGACGTTCTCCGACGGCTCCCCCGTCACCGCCGACGACGTGGTCTTCTCGCTGACCCGGGTGCGCGACATGAAGGGCACCCCGTCGTTCCTGCTCGACGGCGTGGACGTGGCCAAGACCGACGACTCGACGATCACGCTGACGTCGAAGAGCGCCAACCCGGCGCTGCCGTACATCCTGCCGAACCCGGCGCTGGGCATCCTCAACAGCAAGGTCGCCAAGGAGCACGGCGCGACCGCGGACGCCCAGGACAAGGCCGAGCAGTACCTGAACTCGGCGTCCGCGGGCTCCGGCCCGTACACGATCGAGTCGTTCAACGCGAGCAGCCAGGTCGTGCTCAAGGCGAACCCGAAGTACTACGGCGCCAAGCCCGTCTACGACAAGGTCGTGCTGCGCAACGTCGAGGCGGCCACGCAGAAGCTCAACGTCCAGCGCGGCGACAGCCAGGTGGCGCTGAACCTGTCGGGCGACCAGGTGTCCGGGATGCCGGCGAACCTCCAGGTCAAGAAGACGGCGTCGGCCAACGTGATCTTCCTGCTGGCCAACCAGGACTCCGGCGTGAGCAAGACCACGCCGAACCCCAAGTTCGTCGAGGCGGTCCGCAAGGGCGTCGACTACGCGGGGCTGCTCGAGCTGGCCGGCGAGGGCTCGGCGCAGGCGCCGGGCGTGATCCCGTCCCAGCTGCTCGGCGCGCTGCCCGCGGACCAGGCGGTCAAGCGGGACGTCGAGGGCGCCAAGGCGGCGCTGGCGGCCAGCGGGGTGTCGAACCCGACGGTCAAGCTGGAGTTCCCGAGCGAGCTGACGGTGAACGGCCTGTCCTTCCAGCCGCTGGCGGAGCGGATCCAGGCCAACCTCAAGGAGGTCGGCATCACGGTGGACCTGGCGCCCGCGCCGGTCACCACGGCGCTCGACAACTACCGCAACGGCAAGGAGGAGATGGGCCTGTGGTACTGGGGCCCCGACTACCCGGACCCGAGCGACTACCTGGCGTTCCTGCCCGGCAAGACGGTGGGCCTGCGTGCCGGCTGGAAGAAGGACGCGGCCAAGGAGATCGAGGCCGCGGGTGAGACGGCCGCGACGGCCGTCGGCGACGACGCGCGCAAGCAGGCGTACGCGGACGTCCAGACCAAGCTCAACGCGTCCGGGCCGTTCATCCCGCTGATCCAGCCGAGCCAGAACATCGTGACGGCCGCCTCGGTTACGGGCCTGGAGTACCACCCGGTGTGGACCGTCGACGTCGCCGACCTCGGCGCGAAGTAGGTCGCCCAGGTGTCCGAGAAGGACCAGACGAACGAGCCGGGCGCGGCGGCTTCGCCGCGCCCCGACACACCACCCAGCGCCCCGGCCGGCAAGCGGCCGGGCGCCCGGCGTGGCGCGCATCCGCTGGCCCGGTTCCTGATCCGCCGCATCCTCATCGCCGTCCTGCTGGCGTGGGGCATCACGCTGGTCACGTTCGTGCTGACGAACCTGGTGCCCGGCGACCCGGTGGCCGCGAACCTGGGCCAGCGGGCGCTGGGCGACCCGACCATCGTCGCGCAGTGGCGCTCCGAGCACGGGCTGGACAAGCCGCTGTGGCAGCAGTACCTGCTGCACCTGCAGGGCGTCGTCCACGGCGACCTCGGGATGAGCCAGCAGAGCCACCGGCCCGTCAGCCAGGACCTGGCCGAGTTCGTCCCGGCGACGCTGGAGCTGGCGGGGGCGGCGATCCTGGTCTCGCTGGTGCTGGGCGTGGCGTTCGGCGTGGTGGCGGCGCTGCGCAGGGACCGCCTGTCGGACCACGCGTTGCGGGTGCTGAGCCTGATCGGCATCTCGGTGCCGACGTTCTGGCTGGCGCTGGTGGCGTTCTACGTGTTCTTCTACCGGTTGCAGATCACGCCGGGGAGCGGCCGGGTGGACCCGGCCCTGGGCGGCGTGCCGGGTGTGACCGGGCTGCAGACGGTCGACGCGCTGCTGGCGGGCCGCTGGGACGTGTTCGGCTCGGCCGTCGGCCACCTGGTCACGCCCGCGCTGGTGCTCGCCCTGTACACGATCGGCCTGCTCACCCGCTTCACCAGGAGCGCCGTGCTGGAGGTGCTCGGCCAGGACTACGTGCGGGCCGCCAGAGCGAAGGGGCTGCCCGGCCGGGTGATCCTGTTCCGGTACGTGCTGCGCTCGGCGCTGGTGCCGATCATCACGGTGGCGGGGCTGGCGTTCGGCAGCCTGCTGTCCGGCACGGTCCTGGTCGAGGCGATCTTCGCCTGGCCGGGCGTCGGACAGTACGCCTACAAGAGCGCCACCACCCTCGACCTGCCCGCCGTGATGGGCGTCGGCCTGGTGGTGGGCGTCGTGTACCTGGTCATCAACCTGATCGTGGACGTGCTGTACGGCGTCATCGATCCTCGAGTGAGGCTCCAGTGAAACGGGATCCCCTGGCCCGCAAGGGGCTTTGGCGGCGGCTCCCCCAGGCGTGGCGGCAGCCACTGGCCGTCGTGGGCGTCGTGATCGCCGTGGTCTGGCTCGTCGTCGCGCTGGCGGCGCCGGTGCTGGCGCCGCACGATCCCCTCGCCCAGGACCTGCCGCGGCTGGCCGCGCCGGGCCCCGGCCACTGGTTCGGCACCGACCAGCTCGGCCGCGACATCCTGAGCAGGGTCATGTACGGCGCGCGGGTGTCGATCCCGCTGACGCTGCTGCTGGTGGTGCTGTCGGTGCTGATCGGCGGCCTGCTCGGCGCCTGTGCAGGGTACTTCGGCAAGTGGGTGGGCGAGACGATCATGCGGGTGGCGGACCTGGTGTTCGCGTTCCCGACCGTGATCCTGGCCATGGTGGTGGCCGCGGCGCTCGGGGCGAGCCTGACCAACGCGGTGCTGGCCGTCCTGGTCGTGGCCTGGCCGGCCTACGCCCGGGTGACGCGCGGCCTGGTGCTGGGCGTGCGCGAGCGGGAGTTCGTGCTGAGCGGCCGGCTGCTCGGCTTCTCGTCCTGGCGCTCGCTGCGCGTGGACGTGCTGCCGAACGTGACCGGTCCCGTCCTGGTGCTGGCCACGCTGGACATCGGCACGGCGCTGCTGCTGCTGTCGGGCCTGTCGTTCCTGGGCCTCGGAGCCAAGCCGCCGTCGCCGGAGTGGGGCGCGATGGTGGCGTCCGGCGTGGAGGTGTTCGACAGCTGGTGGGTGGCGACCTTCCCGGGGCTCGCGATCCTGACCGTGGTGCTGGCGTTCAACTTCCTCGGCGACACGCTGCGCGACGCGCTCGACCCCCGGACGGCCCGCGCGATCAAGGAGCGTGCGCTGTGACCCTGGACATCACCGGACTGAAGGTGTCGATCGGCGGCAAGGAGATCCTGCGCGGCGTGGACCTGTCCCTGCAGGAGGGCCGGGTGCACGGTCTGGCGGGCGAGAGCGGCTCCGGCAAGACCATGACCGGGCTCGCCGTCCTCGGGCTGCTGCCGCACGGCGCGCGGACCAGTGGCAGGATCGCGCTCGGCGAGCGGGACCTGCTCACCCTGCCGCCCAAGGAGCTCAACCAGGTGCGCGGCGGCGAGGTCGCGATGGTCTTCCAGGACCCGGCGACCAGCCTGCACCCGATGCTGACGGTCGGCAAGCAGCTCACCGAGCACATGCGCCACCACCTCAAACTGGACAAGCGCGAGGCGCGGGCCAGGGCGGTCGAGCTGCTCGGCAAGGTCCGCATCCCGGGCGCCGACGAGGCGTTCGGACGCTTCCCGCACCAGTTCTCCGGCGGCATGCGGCAGCGCATCGCGATCGCCATCGCGCTGGCCTGCTCGCCCAGGGTGCTGATCGCAGACGAGCCGACCACCGCGCTGGACGTGACCGTGCAGGCGGGCGTCCTGCGGCTGCTGCGCAGCCTCTGCGACGAACTGGGCCTGGCCGTGCTGCTCGTCACCCACGACCTCGGCGTGATGTCGGCGGTCGCGGACGAGGTGAGCGTGATGAAGGACGGCCTGGTCGTCGAGTCGGGGCCGCGCGGCCGGGTGCTGCGCGAGCCGGAGCACGCCTACACCCGTTCCCTGCTCGATTCCCTGCCTGACGCGGAGGGCCGATGAGCCTGTTGACCATCGACGACCTGGTCGTCGAGCACCGCTCCCCCGGCCGTCCGATCGTCAGGGCGGTGGCGGGCGCGAGCCTGGAGGTGGCCGCGGGTGAGGTCGTCGGCCTGGTCGGCGAGTCCGGCTGCGGCAAGTCGACGCTGGCGCGGGCGGTGTGCGGGCTGAACCCCGTCACCGCGGGGTCCATCCGCTTCGACGGCCAGCCGGTCACGCCGCTCGGGCTGCGCCGCAGGAAGCTGACGGGCATCCAGATGGTGTTCCAGGACCCGTACGCGTCCCTGAACCCGCGCCGCCGGGTCGGCGACCAGATCGCCGACGGCCTGCGCACCGCCCGCGACAGCGCGACCAAGCCCGCCGACCTGCTGGAACGTGTCGGACTGCCGCGCGACTTCGCGGACAGGCACCCGCACGAGTTCTCCGGCGGCCAGCGGCAGCGCATCGCGATCGCCAGGGCGCTGGCGGCCCGGCCCCGGCTGCTGATCGGCGACGAGCCGATCTCGGCGCTGGACGCCTCGGCCCAGGCCCAGGTCGCCACCCTGATGCGGGACCTGGCGGTGGAGTCCGGTGCGGGCCTGCTGTTCATCAGCCACGACCTGTCGGTGGTCCGGCTGATCGCCGACAGGATCGCGGTCATGTACCTTGGCAGGATCGTCGAGGTGGGCGACACGGCCGAGGTGTGGGCGAACCCGCGCCACCCGTACACGCGGGCGCTGTTGCAGGCCATCCCCAAGCCGGACGGGCTGGGCGTGCTGCCCACGGAGCTGCCGGGCGACGTGCCGGACCCGGCCGACCCGCCGACAGGCTGCCGGTTCCATCCGCGCTGCCCGCTCGTCATGGACGTGTGCAGGGACAAGGAGCCCGACTTCGGCCCGGTCGCCTGCTGGCTGCACGAGCCGAAGTGACGCCGCGGACCAGGCTGGAGGCCGTGCGCGCGGCCATGGCCGACGCCGAGATCGACGCCCTGGTGCTGCGGCCGTCCCCGGACTTCCGCTTTCTCGGGGGCCGGGACGGCGCCTTCCTCGTCGTCACCATGGACGCGGCAGCCGAGACCGCCGCCCCGGCGGAGCTGGTTCCCGCCGGGGCGCGGCGGGTGGGCGTGGACCCGGAGATGCGGGTCCGGGAGCTGTTCGGGCTGGCGATCGAGGCCGAGCTGGTGCCTGCGGCGTCCGTGCTGGGGCCGCTCAGGCTGGCCAAGCAGCCGCAGGAGGTGGCGGCGGTCGAGCGGGCGGCCGCGGCGGCGGACGCGGTGCTGGGCCAGGCCGGGGAGCTGGCCTGGTTCGGCGCGACCGAGCGGTCGATGGCGCTCAGGCTGCGGATGCTGCTGCTGGAGACGGGCTGCGAGGAGGTGCTGTCGGCGCGGGTCGCGGCGGGCGAGCACACCGCCTCGCCCGGCCACCGTCCGGGAGACCGGGTGATCAACCCGGGCGACGCGCTGCTGGTGTCGGTGTGCGGGCGGTGGGACGGCTACTGCGCCGAGGTGGGGCGGGTGTTCGCGGTGGCCGAGCCGCCCGAGGACTTCGAGGCCATGTACTCCGTGGTCCTGGCCGCGCACGCCGCCGCGCTCGGCTCGCTGGGCCGGGCGTCCTCGGCCGCCGAGGTGGCCGGCGCGGTGACGGACGTCATCGACGGCAGCGGCTACGGCCGGTTCGCGGCCCCGCACGCCGGCCGGGGGATCGGCCTGGGCCACGACGAGGGGCCCCGCCTGTGGCCCGGCGACGAGACCGCCCTCGCCGAGGGGGTGACCCTCTGCCTGGAGCCCGCGATCTACGTCCCCGACCTGTTCGGCGCGCGGGTGGCCGACGTGGTGGCCTGCACGGGGACGGGCCCGCTGGTGCTGAGCGGCGCCTCGCACGCGCTGCGCGTCCTCGACCGCTGACCTAGGAGCCGATCAGCCTGCGCGCCTCGTCGGCCCAGCCCGCCCGCCGTGCCGACAGGGTGTCACCTGGCCGGTGCCGTCGCCTCGGGGAACCTCCTTGGGCTCTCCCCAGCCCATCCTCATGGTGACGGTGTGTCACATATGACTCCTCAGGGTAGTCATGCCACATCGCTGGGTGAGTCCGGTGTCCGTGGGTGGCATACGGTCGAAGCATCAGATGAATCAGACAGTGGAGACAGCGTGAAGATCACCGGAGTTGAGCTGCGCCGGATCGCGATGCCCCTGGTGGCGCCGTTCCGTACCTCGTTCGGCACGGAGACGGCCCGCGACGTGCTGCTGGTCAGAGTCGTCACACCCGACGCCGAAGGCTGGGGCGAGTGCGTGGCGATGTCGGAGCCGCTCTACTCCTCCGAGTACGTCGACGGGGCCGCCGAGGTGATCCGCCGCTTCCTGCTGCCCGCCCTGACCGCTCCACGGCCCGTCCCCCTGGACGCCAACGGCGTGGCCCGCGCCCTGGAACCGATCAAAGGCCACCGCATGGCCAAGGCCGCGGTGGAAACCGCCGTCCTCGACGCCCAGCTCAGAGCCGCCGGCGAGTCGTTCGGCCAGTTCCTCGGCGCAGCCCGCGACCGAGTCCCCTGCGGCGTGTCCGTCGGCATCATGGACTCCATCCCCCAACTGCTCGACGCCGTCGACGGCTACCTGAACGAGGGCTA
>NZ_JBEXUP010000187.1:0-14797 GCF_040614375.1 Nonomuraea sp. NPDC005983 | reverse complement strand
CCGCGCCCCGGCGAGCGCGCCCTGCCGGACGGCGGCGCCGTTGCGCGAGTTCCAGAAGGCGAACAGGGCGAGCGCGGCGTGCGGCATGGCGCGGGCGGCGCGCTCGGCGCGTTCGAAGAACGTGGACGAGAGCGCCATGTCATCGTGCAGCAGCAGGTGGTGCGTGGAGTCCTCGGGGACGCTGGACCAGGCGAGCAGCGAGGTGCGGAACGCTGACGGACGCCCAGTCGGGTCGGGGTCGGTGACGACGTCGAGGACGCCGCCGGCCAGCCGGGTGGCCGCCTCCCTGCGCCGGGGGTGCGCCATCACGGCCCCGGTCAGCTTCACGTGCCCAGGCATGCGCCTACCGAGAGCTCACCCGACTCCAGCAGGTCGAGGGCGTCGCGCCGGTCGCCGCCGTCCCACTGGACCTCGCGGACGACCAGCAGCCCGGAGCCGCACGCGACCAGCACGCCGGCGACGCCGGTGGACCAGACGGGGGCGAGCACGGTGCCGGGGGGCTCCTGGCCGCCGTACTCGATCAGGTCGGCGCTGTGCACGAACAGCCTGCGTCCGCCGACGGAGGTGAAGGCCCCCGGGTACGGCGCGGCCAGCGCGCGGACCCAGTCGTAGAGGTCGGCGGCCGGCCTGGACCAGTCGATCACCCCGTCCTCTGGCCGGCGCTTGTCCCACCACGAGCCGCCCGGGGGCTGCGGTCGTGCCACCACCTGCCCCGCCAGCAGCAGCGGCACGTACGTTGCGAGCAGCTCGATGTTGATCTCGGTGACCTTGCGGTACACCTCGGTGACGTCGTCGCGGCGGCTGATCGTGAACTCCCGCTGCGCGATGAGGTCTCCGGTGTCGGCGCCCTCGTCGAGGAAGAACAGGCTGACCGCGCTCGTGGTCAGTCGCTTGATGATGGTCCACGGCAGCGCGGCGCGTCCCCGGCCCTCGGGCAGGCGGGTGGGGTGCAGGCCGATCGAGCCGAGCGGGCAGAGCGAGAGCAGCGGCTCGCGGACGAGCTGCGACCACCCGGCGATCACGAACAGGTCCATCTCCTTGACCAGCTCGTACGCGGTGCCGTCGTTGATGTCGGCGGTTTCGAGCAGCGGGATGCCGTGCTTCTCGGACGCCTCCCGCAGCGGCGCGTACCCCGAGCGGTGCTGCAGCTGCGGCGGGTAGCCGATCAGCAGCGACGGGGGAGTGCCCTGCGCGGCCAGCACGTCCACGGCGGGGGCGGCGAACTCCATCCCGGTGGCGAACGCGTACGTCTTCAAAGGACCTCCCTCAGCACCCCGAACGCCTCGGCGTGCGTGACACCGATCTCCGCGCCGCGCAACGTGGCCAGCGCCGTCACCGACTCCTCGCTCCTGATGTGCGGGGAGGGCCGGTGCTGGCTCTTGTAGCCGCGCAGCGCCTCCAGCTTCCTGTCCAGGTGGGCGCTGATGTCGCAGTAGGCGGCCGAGCGCGGCATCGGCTCCGACGCCCACTGGATCTTCGACATCTCGTACATGTACACGCTCGGCACCAGCCACTTGCCGAACTGCTGCGCGATCGGCCGGGCCGCGGCGAATCCGGCCGCGAAGACCGCGCAGTGGTCCTGGTCGTAGTCGGCGAAGCTCGGCAGCAGCAGCAGGTCGGGACGCCGCTCGTTGAGCGCGCGCTCGAACAGGTCCACCAGCTCCTTGCGCGGCAGGGTGTCGAGCTGCTCGATCAGGCCCCGGTCGCCGTAGGCGATCTCGTAGCTGAAGCCGAGGGTGGCCCGCACGTCCTCGATCTCGTCCAGGCGCTGCTGGTAGGTGGTGGCGCCGTCGAGGCCGTAGTGGCGCATCCCGTCGACCGCGAGATACAGGACGTGCACCTCGGCTCCGGCCTCGACCTGTGCGGCGATCAGCCCGCCGCAGCCCAGGACCTCGTCGTCGGCGTGAGGAGAGATCACCAGCACACGGTCAAAGCGGCGCATTCACTGCCCTTCGGTCCTCGCGGGCGCGGTAGTAGTCGGCGGTGCTCAGGATCAGGTCGTCGAGCGCGATCCGCGGTTCCCAGCCGAGGCTGGTCGCGGTCCTGAGCGCCGGGATCTTGTGGAACGACTCGGCCTCGGCGTAGTGCGGGCCGTGCACGCTCCTGCCGTCGACGCCGACGATCGGGGACGGGCTGCCGAGCAGCTCCTTCACCCGCTTGGCCAGCTCCATGACGGTGATCGCGTTGGCCGGGTTGCCGACGTTGATGATGACGTCGTCGCCGTCCAGGGCCGCGTCCATGTAGCCGAGCAGGAAGCTGGTCAGGTCGCTGGCCGCGATGAACGCCCTGACCTGCTCACCGCCCGCGAACACGGTGATCGGCCGCTCCGCGAGGGCCTGCTGGACGAAGGTGGGCATGACGAACCCGCCCGCCCGTGACTGCCGCGCCCCGGCCACGTTGAACGGCCGGATGACGATGCCGCGCAGGCCGTGCCGACGGCTGTTGGAGACCATCGCCTCGGCCAGGGTCTTGGCGATCGCGTACTCGATCCGGGTGTTGTACTGCGTCGGGACGACGATGTCGTCCTTCTCGTCCAGGACGCCGCTGCGCCCGTACACCTCGGCCGAGCTGAACATGCACAGGGGCACGCCGGCGCTGATGCACGCCTCGATGACCGGCGCGGTGCTGCCGATGATGTCGTGGCCGAGCCTGCCCGCCCGCGACAGGATGCTGGCGGGGCCGACGTAGGAGGCGGCGTGGATGACGCGGTTCACACCCGCGAAGTCGCCGCCGGCCGAAAGGTAGTCCTCGACACGCTGCCGGATGACCGTGCAGCGCGGGTTCGCGTCGTAGTCCTCGCCGTCGATGACCGCGCCCGCGTTGGAGTCGATGATTCGTACGTGGTGGCCCGCTTCGAGGTAAGCGTCCACCAAATGTGAGCCGATGAAACCGAGACCGCCCGTGACGACTATTTCGTCACTTGGAGCTCCCACGGGCCTGCCTTTCCCACGAAGCCGTGATATCGGCAAACGGTCACACGGGGCCATGTAGCCCCTTTAGTGACCTATCGCGGATTAAAACAGTTTTCGTCTCTCATGTCACCCATGGCGACAACTTTTCACAGGTATGATCACCGTGATCGCCCCCGCGAGGAAGGGACCCTGTGGCCGAGAAGCCGGATCAGTGGACGAGCGCCGTCGACACGACCAGGCCCAGCATCGCCAGGTCCTACGACGTCGTCCTCAGGGGCAAGGACAACTTCGAGGTCGATCGCGCGTTCGTCGGCGAGATCGTGAAGGTCGTCCCTGAGATCTACGACGTGGCGGCGTACAACCGGCAGATCCTGGGCCGCGGCGTGCGGTTCCTGGTCGAGCAGGGCATCACCCAGTTCATCGACCTCGGTTCCGGGTTGCCGACCGTGGAGAACACGCACCAGGTCGCGCAGCGCGCGAACCCGGAGTCACGCGTCGTCTACGTCGACAACGACCCGATGGTGCTGGCCCACGGCAGGGCGCTGCTGGCGGAGAACGACCGCACCTCGGTCGTCACCTCCGACCTGCGCGACCCGGCGGCGATCCTCGCCGACCCGGCGATCAAGCAGCAGATCGACCTCGGACGTCCGGTCGGCGTGATGCTGGTCGGCATCCTGCACCACCTGCACGACGACGAGGACCCCCGGGGGATCGTCGAGGCGTACATGGCCGCGGTCCCGCCCGGCAGCTACCTGTTCATCACCCACTTCTGCGCCTCCAGCCAGGACTCGCGCGACGCCGAGAAGAAGTTCCTCGCCCTCCTCGGCACCGGCCGGTTCCGCACCGTCGAGGAGATCACCGGCTTCTTCGACGGGTTCGAGCTGGTCGAGCCGGGTGTGGTGCCGCTGCCGCTGTGGCGTCCGGAGGAGCCCGTCCCGTCGGAGCTGTCAGTCGGGCAGCGGCTCATGTACGGCGGGATCGCCCGCAAGTCGTAGGCTCCGGCGGGCACGTCAGTTGTTCAGCCCGCCGCGCCTGATCTCCGCCTCCTCCTTTCTCAGCCGCTCCTCGGCCGCCCAGTGGTGCTCGGCGTACTTCAGGTCGCTGTCCAGGATGGCGTCGTTACCCAGCTCCTTCTCCAGGTCGGCGTGCTGTTTGACGCCGTCCGCGCGGAGCTCGTTGCGGAGCGCGTCCGATGCCACGCGCTCCTCGGCCGCCGTAACCCCGGGTCCTCGTTGCGAACCCGCTCCCGTTCGGAGCTCATGACGGTGACCATAGCGGGATTATGATCACTTGTACCCCGAAAGGGTGTTAGGTGGCTTTAGATCGATTTTCCGGGTTTAGCGGTAGAGTGACCGATTTACCGTGCCGAACCCTGGAGTCTGACATGTCCCCGAATCCCCCGCCCAACGCCGACCACGAACTCGTGGAGCGGACTCTGCGAGAGGCGCAGGAGGCGATGCGGAGGCTTCAGGAGGCGCAGGAGGCCGCCCTCCGGGTCACCGGCTCGGGCGAGAGCGCGGACGGCCTGGTCAAGGCCGCCTCCGACGGACGCGGCGGCATCACGGGAATCTCCCTCAACCCGCGCGCGGAACGGGCCGCGCCCCCACGCGAACACGTGACGGGGTAGTCCCCGCACGTGGGTCGGGTAGTCCCCGGACATCGAACGGGCAGTCCCCGAACGCGGAACGGGCGGCCCCGAGGGGCCGCCCGTTCCGTGCTGGGTCGCGTCTCACACGCCGGCCGCGACCGCCGCGCCGACCCGGCGCGAGTCGTACACGGGACGGGTGAGCAGCGCCTGGGCGACGCTGGCCTTCATCAGGGCCGTGCCGCGCACGACAGGCGGCAGTGTCAGCGCGAACAGCACGCCGATCGCGGTGTTGAAGATCACGAAGGTGGCGGGGTCGTGGCCGAGGCCGAGCAGGGAGGTGAGACTACCGTCGGTGAAACCAGGGATCGCGGCGAGGATCCATCCGTAGAGGGGGAAGGTCAGCCCGGCGATCGCGCCGGCCCACCAGACGGCCGTGACCGCGAAGGAGACCACGGAGAACGGGAAGGCCACGATGGCGTAGATCAGGTCGATCCAGGACTGCCCGTTGGCCAGCGGGTTCATCATGCGGCGGAACCGGCCGGCCCCGGCCGGGGCCTGGCGGTACTCGGGGCGGGCGAGGGGCCGGCCGAGCACCTCGGAGATCGTCGCGAGCTCGGCGTCGGCGAAGTTCCGGGCCATGGCGGCGGTCGCGGCGAGGATCGGCAGGCCGACGAACGCGACCGTGCTGCCGATCCCGGCCGAGACACCGGCCACGACCATGGAGAACGACAGGACGGCCGTCGGGAAGCCGGCCATGTTGTAGCGGGTGTCGGTGGCGATGCGGTGCCGGAGGGTCGTCATACGGGAAACGCTACGGACCCGCGACCTCCCGATCGACCCGGCTCACAGGTGTGTGGGGGTAGGGCCTGCCCTACCCCCGTCGCGAGTCACTGGTAAGCCTCGGTGCCCCACTTGTCGGGGACGTCGAGAGTTCACGGGTTCTAGACGCAGCGTCCACCCGGGCCGTTGACACCGTAACCAACCAAGCGCATGCTTCATGCTGTGGCGGGGGCCAGACCGCCCCGCAGCTCTTCCGCAGCTCTTCCGTAGCGACGCACCGGCGCCAGGTGCCACCCCGGTTCTTCCTCCGACCGCCGCCCGCGGGGCCGTCCGCCCGTCGCGGCGCACGCACGTTGAAGGGATCGATGCACCATGCCCGTTTCGCCGGGACTTCCCCCGCAGCGCCCTGAAACTGCCCTGACCGCGGAGGGCCGTGCCCGCCGCGCCCTGCTGCGCGGGGCCGCCGTCGCCGGCGGGGCCCTCGTGACCGGCGCGGTGCTGGGCCGCGCTCCCGCGTACGCCGACGTCGACTACGACGTGGTGGTGGTCGGCTGCGGGGCCGCGGGGATGACCGCCGCGCTGACGGCGGCCAAGCGGGGGCTGCGGACGGTGGTGGTCGAGAAGGCGCCGACGTTCGGCGGTTCGGCGGCCAGGTCCGGCGCGGGGATCTGGATCCCGTGCAACGAGGTGATCCTCGCCGCCGGAGTGCCGGACACCCCGGCCAAGGCGGCCACCTACCTCGCCGCCGTCGTCGGCGACACCGTGCCCGCGGAGCGGCAGCAGGCCTTCCTGACGAACGGCCCGGCCATGATCTCGTTCGTGATGCGGAACAGCCCACTGCGGTTCCGCTGGATGGAGGGCTACTCCGACTACTATCCCGAACTGCCCGGCGGGATGCCGAACGGCCGCTCCATCGAGCCCGACCAGCTCGACGGCCGCGTCCTCGGCGCGGAGCTCGCCAACCTGAACCCGGCGTACATCCCCACTCCGAACGGCATGGTCGTCTTCAGCGCCGACTACAAGTGGCTGACTCTCAGCGCGGTCAACCCGAAGGGCCTGGAGGTCAGCGCCGCCTGCCTGGCGAGGGGCACCGCGGCGGCGCTCCGCGGCGAGAAGCCGCTCACCATGGGCCAGTCCCTGGCGGCCGGGCTCCGCGCCGGGCTGCTCGCGGCCGGCGTGCCGGTGTGGCTGAACACCCCGTTGGCCGACCTGCGCGTCGAAGGCGGCCGCGTCACCGGCGTGGTCGTGTCGAGAGACGGCCAGCAGGTGCTGGTCAGGGCCCGCCGCGGGGTCGTCGTCGGCTCGGGCGGGTTCGAGCACAGCGCCGCCATGCGCGCGGAGTTCCAGCGCCAGCCCATCGGCACCGCCTGGACGGTCGGCGCCAAGGAGAACACCGGCGACGGCATCGAGGCGGGCGAACGGGCCGGAGCCGCGCTCGACCTGATGGACGACGCCTGGTGGGGTCCCGCGATCCCGCTGCCCGGCGAGGCGTACTTCTGCCTGGCCGAGCGCACCCTGCCCGGCTGCATCCTGGTCAACGGCGACGGCGCCCGCTTCGTCGACGAAGGGGCGCCCTACAGCGACGTCGTGCACGTCATGTACGACCGCAACACGCTGGCCTCGCCGCACATCCCCGCCTGGCTCATCGTCGACCAGCAGTACCGCAACCGCTACCTGTTCAAGGACGTGCCCCCGCTGCTACCGCTACCGGACGCCTGGTACCGGAGCGGCGCCGTCTTCCAGGCGGCGACGCTCGAGCAACTGGCGCAGAAGATCGGTGTCCCGCCGTCGGCGCTGCGCGCCACGGTCACCCGGTTCAACGGCTTCGCGCTGACCGGCAAGGACGCCGACTTCCATCGCGGCGACAGCGTCTACGACCGCTACTACGCCGACCCGTACGTCAAGCCCAACCCCTGCCTCGCGCCCCTGTGGCTGCCGCCGTTCTATGCGTTCAAGATCGTCCCCGGCGACCTCGGCACCAAGGGCGGGATGCGCACGGACGCGCGCGCACGGGTGCTCCGGGCGGACGGCTCGGTCATCCCCGGCCTGTACGCGGCGGGCAACGCCAGCGGCGCCGTCATGGGGCACAGCTACGCCGGGGCCGGCTCGACCATCGGGCCGGCCATGACCTTCGGCTACGTGGCCGCCAACGACCTCGCCGACTCGCCCACAGCCTGAGCGTGCAGCGCGCTGAGCGGCGCCCTCCTCGTCGGGTTCGGCGCTGAGGAGCTGGAGCGCATGGCCACCTTCCTGCGGCGCTCCCGCGAGCTGTACGAGCGGCAACTGGAACGCGTCCGCGAACTGCCGACGGCCAGATGCCGGACCGGCCGCCAGTAGCGCCCGCCTGCGAAGATCTGCCTCTCCTTGACGAACGGCAGAGCCTGCCGACTGCCCGAGATGCCTATCTTGAGGGCATAGAGGGAGAGAAGGCGGAGATGACGGCTGAAGAGCTCCAGTCCGATGGCTCCCGGTACCTGCCGATCGGGGAGCACGGGCTGATCGGTGACCTGCGGACCGTCGCGCTCGTGGGCACCAACGGCACGATCGACTGGTACTGCTGCCCGCGTTTCGACGCGCCGAGCGTGTTCGGCTCGATCCTGGACGCCGACCAGGGCGGGTCGTTCGAGCTGGCCGCCGACACGCCGGCGCGGACCAAGCAGTTCTACTTCCCCGACACCAACGTGCTCATCACCCGGTTCTTCGCCGACGACGGGGTGGGCGAGGTTCAGGACTTCATGCCCGTCGGGGACGGGTCACGCGAGGCCGACCGCCACCGGCTGATCCGCCGCGTGGCGTGCGTCCGCGGCACGCTGCCGTTCCGCGTCCGGGTGGCGCCGCGCTTCGACTACGCGAGACAGCCGCACACCGTGCACACCCGA
The DNA here is from genome assembly GCF_040614375.1 of Nonomuraea sp. NPDC005983. NCBI lineage: Bacteria > Bacillati > Actinomycetota > Actinomycetes > Streptosporangiales > Streptosporangiaceae > Nonomuraea > Nonomuraea sp. NPDC005983. The sequence continues at coordinate 6,638 of NZ_JBEXUP010000187.1, read as the reverse complement.
GGAGAGCAGACTCTGTTCGAGTCGCCCTCCATCTCCCTGGCCCTGACGTCCACCGTGCCGCTCGACGGTGACGGGCGGGACGTGTGGGGGCGCTTCAAGCTCCACGAAGGCGAGTACGCGGTGTTCGCCCTCGACCGGGTCGGCGACGGCCTCGCCATGCGGGGCTGCCCGATCCAGGAGGCCGAGGAGGAGTTCGCCGCCACCGTGCGGTTCTGGCGGCGCTGGCTGTCGGCGTCCAGGTACCGGGGCCGGTGGCGGGAGGTGGTGCACCGCTCCGCGCTCACGCTGAAGCTGCTCACCTACGCGCCGACCGGAGGCATCGTCGCCGCTCCCACCACCAGCCTGCCCGAGCAGATCCACGGCGGGCGCAACTGGGACTACCGCTACGTGTGGATCCGCGACGCCGCGTTCTGCGTGTACGCCCTGCTGAGGCTCGGATTCACCGAGGAGGCCGAGTGCTTCATGGCGTTCCTGTCCAAGCACGTCCCGCTGTGCAGCGACTGCCCTACCGGCCCGCTGCAGATCATGTACGGCATCGACGGGCGCAGCGAACTGCCGGAACAGGAGCTGCACCACCTGGAGGGCTACCGGGGCTCGGCGCCGGTGCGCATCGGCAATGCCGCCGTCAACCAGCTGCAACTGGACATCTACGGGGCCCTCATCGACTCCATCTACCTCTACGACAAGTGGGGGCAGCCGATCTCCAGCGACCGCTGGGACGAGCTGTGCACGCTGGTGGACTGGGTCTGCCAGAACTGGGACCAGCCCGACGAGGGAATCTGGGAGACGCGCGGCGGGCGCAAGAACTTCGTGTACTCGCGGCTGATGTGCTGGGTGGCCATCGAACGCGCCATGCGGATGGCCAGCCACCGGGGGCTGCCCGCCGACACCCCGAACTGGCGGCGGGCCCGCGACGCGATCTACCGCGAGATCATGCGGCGAGGCTGGTCGAGCACGCTGAAGGCGTTCGTCCAGCACTTCGAAGACGACGTGCTGGACGCCTCGGTGCTGATGATGCCGCTGGCCAAGTTCGTCTCGCCCACCGACCCCAAGTGGCTGTCGACCCTGGAGGCGCTCGGCAGGGAACTCGTCTCCGACTCGCTCGTCTACCGCTACGACCCCGAAGCCAGCCCCGACGGCCTGCAGGGCGTCGAGGGCACGTTCTCGATCTGCTCGTTCTGGTACGTCGAAGCGCTGGCCCGCGCCGGCCGCCTCGACGAGGCCCGCCTGGCCTTCGAGAAGATGCTCACCTACGCCAACCACCTGGGGCTGTACGCGGAGGAGATCGGGCACACCGGCGAGCAGCTCGGCAACTTCCCGCAGGCCATCACCCACCTCGCGCTCATCAGCGCGGCCTTCAACCTCGACCACGCCCTCGGCTAGTGGCCGTGGTGGTACTGGTGGATGACCGCGTGGCCCTTGCCGCGGGAGATCAGCCAGCGGTTGACCGGCGTCGTGAGCAGGAACGCCACCAGCAGCGACCCGGCCAGCGAGACCCAGAACAGCCAGTTGGTCAGCCCCGCGTCCATGGCCCCGGGCACGGTGACCATCACCACGTTGTCGAGTACCTCCATCACCGCGATGGAGACGGTGTCGGCGGCCAGGGCGACCTTCAGCGCGGCGCGGAAGTCCAGCCCGGCGCGGAGCACGCCGCGCATCGTCAACGCGTAGCCGAACACGAACGCCAGCGCCACTGACAGCACCACGGTGCCGGCGTTGTGCAGCCCGGTCGCGGTGCCGATGACCATGCCGAGCACCTCGCCGATGGCGCAGCCGGTCAGGCAGTGCAGTGTCGCCTGCGCCGCCATCGCCCACGTGGCGCGCGGAGGCGCGGCGTGTCTGTGCCCGCCCGTAGCGGACGGAGAGGGGGTGGCGTGATGGTGTCCGCCGTGGTCCATGTCAAACTCCTCGGTAGTTGCAGAGCGCGACATTACCATGGGGGGGTATATAGGCAAGCGGCCAGCTCAGACGCGCAACGGGCCGCGGCCGGGCGGATGTCCTGGCCCTCCCGCTGTTCGTGGCCTCGGGACGTCACCCGGACTGACCGGCCACCGCTGTATGGCCGGTTGCCAAACGGCCGGTTGCCAAATCTGTGCATAGTCCCGCACGTCGACCAGGTGGCTCGCAGGCCCGCGAACCACACTGGCGGCATGAACGAGCGTGACACGGCCGCGGCGCCGGAGCGGGTCGAGTACGCGGGCGCCGTGTACGGTTCGCTGCTGGCCGCCTCCGTGGTTGCGGGCACCGCGGAAGGCGGGCCGCCCTCGCCGGGGGACCTCGTGACCCTGCTGATCTGCACGGGCGTGGTGTTCTGGCTGGCCCACGTGTACGCCCGGCTCGTCAGCAGCGGCTACCCGGCGCGCCCCCTGGCCTGGGAGCACGTCCGGGTGGTCGCCCGGCGGGAGTGGCCACTGGCTCAGGCATCGTTTCCTCCGGCCGTGGTCACCGCCTTCGTCTCCTCGCTGGGCGGGTCCCCCCAGATGGCGGTCTGGGCGGCGCTGTGCGTCGCGGTCGCCAGCCAGGTCGCCTGGGCCGTCGCGGCCGCAGTGAAGACCCGCTCCTCCACGAGGGTCGTGGTCATCTCAGGGGTCGCCAACCTGCTGCTCGGGCTGGCCATCGTCGCCCTCAAGACCGCCGTCGGCAAGCACTGACTCGGGCGAGCACTGACTCGGGCGGGCGCGGGCTCGGGCGGGCGCGGGCTCAGGCGAGCGCGGGCTCCTCGACAAGGGCGACGCGGACAGCCGACGGATCGCCGCCTGTCAGCGGGACCGCGAAGACGGCCGCGCCCCCGCGTGCCGCGTAGACGACGAACCGCAGGCCGTCCTCGTCCCAGGTGTCCTGGACGTCCGAGGAGAGCCGTGCGGACGCCGAGCAGTACGCGGGGCTGAGGTAGAGCAGGCGCAGCGACACCTCCAGGGGGATGCCCTGCGGCGAGGTGACGGCGAGTGGGTCGCGCAGCCGTACGAGCAGGCTGCGCAGGGGGACCAGCCAGTGGCGGTCCAGCTCCGGGGAGAGGCCGAGCAGGGCGACGGCCTCCACCACTCCCAGTGCGGCGACAGGCCAGGTCGGCGGCTGGGGTCGCGCCCAGATCGCGGCGACGCCCATGGCGAGCAGGAGCCCCGCCCGGGTGAAGGCGCGCCAGTTCACCGGGACGGAGTGCGCGCCCAGGCAGCCGCACGACGAAGCCGGCGCCGCCAGGTGGGAGTAGGTGAGGTAGCCGAGGAATCCGGCGGAGAGCGCGGCGGCGGCCGCACCGTCCAGGGGTGAAGCGGGCGGCAGCAGCAACGCGGCGGCCACCGCCAGCTCCACCAGCGCGACGAGCCGGAGCGCGGGGACCGCGCGCGCCGAGCCGACCAGCCGGGCGAGAGCGCTCTGCCCGGCTTGCGACCTCATCCGCCGGCTGAGCAGTTTCATCAGGGCCGCCCAGACGAGGAAGAGGGCGATCACGTACGGCTGGGGCGCGGCGATCCCTTGCATGTGTCGCTCCTAGTGGGGGGAGAAGACGGTGGCGATGTCGACCTCGTTGGTGTTCGGACGCCAGGCGCCCAGGACCTGCACGTGCTGGCCCACCCGCAGCAGCGACAGGTCGGCGGACGCCGGCGCGTCGGACCTGATGGCCACGGACTTGCCGGCCACCACGTGGCACAGGACGTCCTGGCCGTTGTGGTCGAGGTGGATCTTCTCGGTGGCGATGTTCTTGATGTGGCCCTTGATGTTGACGATGTTGAGCCACACCGACTCGGCGGCGAGCACCCCGTCGGCCATCAGGACGCCGCGGGCATAGAGCCCGTCGCCGGGCTTGGCCTCGTCGAAGGAGACGGGGCCGAGCTTCCACAGGCTCGTGCCGTCGACGACCCTGATCTGGTGGAACACCATGTTCGAGCCCAGGACGAGGAGCGTGTTGTCCTTGATGGAGCGGATCCGGCCCTCGGCGAAGTTGGGGTCGGGGGCGCCGGGTTCGACGTCGGGGGCGGCGGCGCCGAAGGCCGCCTCAGGGCCGAGCGAGCCGAGCGCGGTGGCCGCGACGACGCCGGCGCCTCCTCCGAGCACGGCGGACTTGAGCAGTTGCCTTCTGCTGGTCATCGTCAGCCCCTAGGGAGTCGAGATCTCGCACGGCCGCAGGCCGGAGGACAGGCTGGCGATCTTGCTGTACGCCGCCGGGGTGAGGTCGATCAGGCGGTTGCTGGCGCAGGTCGCGCCGCAGCAGCTCCGCTCGCCGCAGAACAGGTCCGTCTGCGGGCCGCAGTCGGCGATGGCGGTGACGACGCTGCTGCCGCTGCACAGCGCCGTGATGCGGTGCTGGAAACCGCAGGTCCTGCGCGACAGCGACACCCCGCAGGTGTCGGGGTGGGTGATCGCCCAGCAGGCGTCGGACGTGTTGGGCCAGGCGTGCTGCATGCTCCCCGAGTTGCAGGTGCCGCAGGCTCCCTTGCCGGTGCTGCTGCACGGACCCCATGCCGCGCCGCAGCAGAACCAGGAGACTTCACCTTGGACGGGGCCGAGTAAGTCGACGGGGTCAGTGGGCTGGCTGCGCACCATGTGCGTCCTCCTTGGGGTGGGTTCTTCCGGGTCCCCCGATGGATGGTGCAGCGGTACTGAAGCTTTCTGACTTGATCCATGAATAACATGTAAAAAACTTTCGTCAATGCCCAATTTCTGCGCCGCAGTTCAGCGGCCCTCCGGCAGCTCGCCCGTATGGGACTGCCCGTCGTGCTCCCGTACCCGCTTCGCCGGGCGTAACGGAGTGCACCATTCCGTGCCGATCCGTCTCCTGTGCCCCGATCCCCTGGAAGATCGGCTTTTGAGCTTCTCTCCGGCCTGAGGGCCGGAACGTCTCTTGACGGGGCGCGGCGGCGGATGCGTATGGTCATCATATGAAGACTTCTTCAGATGCCCAGGTGATGTCGATCGAGAGCTGCGCCGCGAAGGCGGTCGACGCCGAGCGGGTCGCGGCGGTCTGCTCGCGGATGCCGGCCGAGACCGACCTGGTGGGCACCGCCGACATCTTCGGCCTGCTCGCCGACCCCGGCCGGTTGCGGCTGCTCCTGGCCCTGCTGGAAGGCGAGCTCTGCGTCTGCGACCTCGCCGTGGTAAGCGGGCTGAGTGAGTCGTCGACCTCGCACGCGCTGCGGCTGCTGCGGGCGCATCGGGTGGTCTCGGTGCGCAGGGCCGGGCGGATGGCGTACTACCGGCTCGCCGACGCCCACGTGCGCATGTTGCTGGACCTGGCGGTGGCGCACACCGAGCACACGCAGGCCGTCCATCCTGAGCGGGATTTGTCCGGATCTTGACGTCGGACGGCTTCGAGCGCACACTCTCATATGAATAGTTGTTCAGGCGTTGCGGGAAAGGGGGCCGTAGTGGGTGGCGGGTCTGGGCACGGCCATGGACACGGGCACGGGCACAGCGTCGGGGTGGACGCCGACAGGCGGTACCTGGTCGGGGCGCTCGGCCTGATCGTCGGCTTCATGGCGGTCGAGGTGGTCATCGGGTTCATCGCCCGGTCCCTCGCGCTGATCTCCGACGCGGGCCACATGCTGACCGACGCGATCGCGATCCTGTTCGCGCTGATCGCGATGCGCATCGCCGCCCGTCCGCCCAAGGGCGGCTTCACCTACGGCCTGAAGCGGGCCGAGATCGTCTCGGCGCAGATCAACGGCATCACCCTGCTCCTGCTGAGCGTCTACTTCGTCTACGAGGCGGTCCGGCGGCTGATCGAGCCCCCGCACGTCGAGGGCCTGTACGTGGTGGCGACCGGGCTGGCCGGCATCGCGGTCAACGTCGCCGCCACCTGGCTGCTGAGCAAGGCCAACCGTTCCAGCCTGAACGTCGAAGGCGCCTTCCAGCACGTGCTCAACGACCTGTACGCCTTCATCGCCACCACCATCGCGGGCCTGGTCATCTGGCTGACGGGGTGGTTCCAGGCGGACGCGATCGCCGCCCTGGTGGTCGCGGCCCTGATGCTCAAGGCGGGCTGGGGCCTGGTCCGCGACGCCGGACGGGTCTTCATGGAGGCCGCCCCCGTCGGCATGAACCCGGCGGAGATCGGCACCAGGGCCGCGGCTCTCGAGCACGTGGTGGAGGTGCACGATCTCCACATCTGGGAGGTGACCTCGGGGTACGCCGCGATGTCCGCGCACATCCTGGTCTCGCCCGGAGCCGACTGCCATGCCGTCCGGCTCGCCGCCGAGCGGATGCTGCACGACGAGTACGGGATCGAGCACACCACCCTCCAGGTCGACCACGCCGCCCCCGAGGTGATCGCGCTCGGACGGGACGAGGCGCACTGCGCCGACCCGCACGGCCCGGTGCACAGGAGCACGCCCACCGGCACGTAGCCCGCCGCGATCAGCCCGCCGCGATCAGAGCGCCGCGATCAGAGCAACGTGCTCCAGTACGACCAGAACCGGACGACGATCAACGTGATGATCGCCAGGAACCAGACGGTGATCACCACGCTGTGGTACTGGACGAGGCTCCGGCCGGGGAGAGGCAGGTTGCCCCGGGCCAGGTTGTGCAGCGTGACGTAGCCGAAGACGGGGATGGTCACCGTCCAGACGATCATGCAGTACGGGCAGAGCGCCCCGATGACGTAGAGGCTCTGGTAGATCAGCCAGTGCACGAACACCACCCCGGCG
>NZ_JBEXUP010000186.1:0-14811 GCF_040614375.1 Nonomuraea sp. NPDC005983 | reverse complement strand
CTTTATTCTTTCAGCGACCGTATTTTCTGTCAAATTCGGCGCTTTCGGAATTTCAGACCCACCCCGTCTCCGGGGCAACCCCTCTAACTTACCAGCACATCCGGACAGCTGCGAACCATCCGGACGAACCAGAAGAAGTGGGATGTGCCGGGCATCTGCGAGACTCTTGGAGCCTCCTGCCGCCCTGCTCGGGCAACTCTAGCAGTCACCGGGACCCACTTCGCGCCACACAGGTAATCACTAGGTCCTTCCCTCCCCACGAAGCTCCCAAACCTGTCGAGCTCCGGCCGAACGCGGCAAGCACGTGTCAAGTCATCCGCAATCCGCTCTAGATAGGTAGTACGTACGAGCAGACTGCGCACTCGGAGGTGTCTGCAATGACCCGCTCGGAGTTCGACGACATCCGCGCCCACCTCGCCGACGGGACGACTCACGCTGGAGACCTGCTGCGAGTCGCCCGCACGTTGATCGACGACCTCGAACACGCGCGCATGCGAGAAGCCATCCTGCGGACGCACTACCTGCGCCTGCTCACCGCCGCCAGGGCGACGGTCGCCGCCGACATGGCCGGCGCCCCCGACCCGCTGGCCTTCGTCAGACACGAACTGGCCGAGCGGGGCCAACTCCCCCAGGACGACGAGGCGGTGACGCGCATCCTCTCGGACGCGCGGACCGCGGCGGCTCTCCTGGCCTGCCTGGAGCAGGCTCCACCGCCGCGACCCAGGCGCGCTCGCATGCGGGGCTGCGTCGGCACGGGGCGCACCCTCCCCCGCTGACCCGCCGAACCGCAGAGCACACGACCTGCGAAACCCTGTAACCCGATGACGACCCTGCACATACCCGGATTTGGCGTGACGACTGTAAGACTTCGCATATGTGGCGACAGGGGTTGAATTGGGCGGCAATCGTCCTAGTTGGGACATTCGGCCTGATGTGGCTGGGCATCGTGGTGTTCGCCGATCACACGTCCGATCCCTGGATGCGCGTCGCGCAGGCGGTCATCGGGCTCCTTCTGGCCGCCTGGGCCGTTCGGAAGGCCGCCTCGATGATCGGTAAGGCGTGAGTTCCATGAGCGAGCAACCGTACGACATCGGTCACGACCTGGGCGACGACGTACAGCTCTCGTCCTGCGCCATGTACCAGGACAGGTTTCCCCAGCGTCACCGCATCGACGAGATCGACGACGAGGCGGGCCGAAGCATCTCGCAGTGGGTCCGCGAAGAGGACGGACGCGAGTCCGACGCGGTCGCCGACCCCCTGGAAGAGTCCACGTCCTACTGCTTCGAGGACGCCTGAGTCACGGTTGGAACCGGTACCCCATCCCCGGCTCGGTGAGCAGGTGCACCGGGTGGGCCGGGTCCCGCTCCAGCTTCCGGCGGAGCTGGGCCATGTACTGCCGCAGGTAGTGGGTCTCCTTCAGGTAGGAGGCGCCCCACACCTCGGTGAGCAGTTGCCGCTGGCTGATTAGCTTGCCCGGGTTGCGTACCAGGAGTTCGAGAAAGTGCCACTCCGTGGGAGTGAGGCGTACCTCGCCGGAGATCGTCTTGTTCGCGAGGTCAATCATGTGATCGCCCAGCCGCACCGACGACGGCTCGTCTGAGGCGTTCGTCCGGCGGGTGACGGCGCGGATGCGGGCGAGCAGCTCGTCGATGCCGAAGGGCTTGGTCACGTAGTCGTCGGCGCCGGCGTCGAGCGCCTCCACCTTGTCGTCGCTGCCCGCGCGTCCCGACAGGACGATGATCGGCACCTCGGTCCAGCCGCGCAGTCCGTGTATGACCTCCACGCCATCGAGGTCCGGCAGGCCCAGATCGAGGATCACCAGGTCGGGATGCCAGTCGGCGGCCTCGCGGAGCGCCGCGGTGCCGTCGGCGGCGACCGCCACCTCGTACTGCCTGGCCACCAGGTTGATCCGCAGAGCGCGCAGGATCTGGGGCTCGTCGTCGACGACGAGCACCCGGGTCACGGGACTCTCCGCAGCGAGACTGTCATGGTCAGGCCTCCTCCCGGCGTCTCCGCAGGCGTGAGCGTGCCACCCATCGCCTCGGTCAGGCCACGCGAGAGCGCCAGCCCGAGGCCCACGCCGGTGTGGTTGTCGCGGTCGCCGAGCCGCTGGAAGGGCATGAACACCTTCTCATACGCCTCCGGCGGGATCCCGGGCCCCCGGTCGATCACGCGGATCTCGACGTGGTCGCCGTGCCAGCTCCCCGTGACCACGACGGGCTCCTCGCCGGGGCTGTAGCGGACGGCGTTCGCCATCAGGTTGACCAGCACCCGCTCCAGGAGCGCGGGATCGGCCACGACCTCCGGCAGCGAGCCTCGGACATCTCCCTTCACGCGGTCGCGCAGCGGGCCGAGGTCGTCGATGGCGCGGGGGACGATGTCCTCGACCGCGATGGGTACCAGGGTGACGCCGAGCGCGCCTGCCTGCAGGCGGCTCATGTCGAGCAGGTTCGACACCAGCCGGTCCAGCTTGACCAGCGACTCGTCGGCCGTGGCGAGCAGTTCCTTGCGGTCGCCGGGCGTCCAGTCGATCTCGGTGTTGCGCAGGCTCTCGACCGCGGCCTTCGCGGACGCGAGGGGCGTGCGCAGATCGTGGCTGACGGCGGCGAGCAGCGCGGTGCGCATCCTGTCGGCCTCGGCCAGCGGCTTGGCCTGCTCGGCCTGCTCGCGCAGTCGTTGCTGGCGCAGCGCCACCGCCGCCTCGGCGGCGAACGCCTCCAGCACCTGCCGGTCGGCGGCGTCCAGCAGCCGTCCGCGTACCGCCAGCACCAGATCGTCGCCCACGGCCACGTCTGTGTCGGCTCTGCCGGGTGAGGTGGACGGCGGCCCGCCCGCGAGGGCCACCACCCGCCACGACTCCCCGTCGCGTTCGAGCAGCGTGACGGCGCTCAGCCCGTACACCTCCATGAGCCTGGCCATCAGCGACGTGAGCGCCGAATCGCCGCGCAGCACGTGGCCTGCCAGCGTGGACAGCACCTCGGCGTCGGCGCGCGACCTGGCGGCCTCCCTGCTGCGCCGGGCCGCCAGGTCGACGACCGTGCTCACCATGGCCGCCACCAGGACGAAGATGAGCAACGCGAGCAGGTTCTCCGGCGCGGAGATCGTCAGCGTGTGCAGGGGCGGCGTGAAGAACCAGTTGAGCAGCCCGAAGCCGAGGACGGCGGCGGTCAGGGCGGGCCACATCCCGCCCACCAGGGCCACGCCCACGACCAGCAGCAGGAACAGCAGGATCTCGCTCGGCAGCGTGAAACTGAAAGGCAGCATGGCCGCCGTCAGCGCGGGCATCGCGACCAGTGCCATCGCCCAGCCGCTGATCCGCCGGGTGCGGGTGAGCGCGGCCCTCGATCGGTACGCGGCGCGTCCGGACGTGGCCTCGTGAGGCACCAGGTGGACGTCGATCGAGCCGGACCTGGCGGTCGTCGTCATGCCCACCCCGCGTGTCACGATCTGCGCGAGACGTCCTCTCCGGGACGCGCCGAGCACGAGCTGGGTGGCGTTCACGCCGCGGGCGAAGTCGAGCAGGGCGCGTGGGACGTCGTCGCCGACGACCTGGTGGTAGGTGCCGCCGAGGCTCTCGACCAGGGTCCGCTGGCGGGCCAGGCTGGCCGGGTCGCTGCCCGACGTCGGCCCGTCGGACCTGGTGACGTGGACGGCCAACAGGTCCGCGCCCTTGGAGCGGGCGGCGATTCGGGCCGCCCTGCGCACCAGCGTGTCACCTTCCGCCCCGCCGGCCAGGGCGACCACGACGCGCTCCCTGGCCTCCCAGGTGCCCGCGATGCCGTGGTCTGCGCGGTAGCGGTCGAGCTGCTCGTCGACCTTGCCGGCGAGCCAGAGCAGGGCCAGCTCGCGCAGCGCGGTCAGGTTGCCGACGCGGAAGTAGTTGGCCATGGCCGCGTCGACCTGCTCGGGGGCGTAGACGTTGCCGTGCGCCATCCGCCTGAGCAGGGCCTCGGGCGACATGTCGACCAGCTCGATCTGGGCCGCGCGCCTGACCAGGTCGTCGGGGACGGTCTCGCGCTGCGCGACTCCGGTGATCTGCTCGACCACGTCGTTCAGCGACTCCAGGTGCTGGATGTTGACGGTCGAGATGACGTCGATGCCCGCGTCCAGGATCGCTTCGACGTCCTGCCAGCGCTTGGGGTTGCGCGAGCCGGGGACGTTGGTGTGCGCGTACTCGTCCACGAGGGCGATCCTGGGTTTGCGGGCGATCACGGCGTCGGTGTCGAGCTCGCTGAAGGTCGCTCCCCGGTGGTGGTGGGTCCTGCGCGGGATCACTTCCAGGCCGTCGAGCAGTTCCGCGGTGCGGAGGCGGTCGTGGGTCTCGACGAACCCCACGACCACGTCCCTGCCGCGTTCCCTGGCGCGGCGCGCCTCGCTCAGCATGGCGTACGTCTTTCCCACGCCTGGGGCCGCGCCCAGGTAGATCCGCAGGCGCCCGCGCGGAGTCCTGTCGCGTCCCTGCATGTGTCCAGGTTACGGCTGGTATGGCGGGGCTACGCCCCATCCCCAGTGCGGCACCGGGGCCTTGGCCGGCGGTGTGGCGCCCGGCTGCGAGTTGTGCACCGCGAGCCGGGTGCCCCACTCGATGTAGCCGGCGAAGGCGGCCCGGAACTCTGGGTCGCCGGGCAGGCCCACCTCGTCGGCCGCGTCCATGAGCAGGTTCACCCATCTGCGGCGCTGTGGCTCGGTGATGCCCTTGCCGAGATGCTGGGAGAGCATGTGCGGGTAGCCGCCGCGTTCCTTGGTGTAGCGGTCGGGCCCGCCGAACACCTCGCTCAGCCACATCGCCACGTATCGCGGATGCGCCGGGTCCATGTGCGCGAACAGCGGCCCGATCAGGTCGTCCTTGACGACGTTCTGGTAGAACACTTCGGTCAGTTGCTCGAACGCCTGCGCGCCGCCTGCCCACTCGAACAGGGACGGTACTTTGTCATCAGTCACGTAATGATGTAATCAGGCGTTGCTGTCACGGTTCAAGCCATACTGCGATCATGACCTTCAACCACAACGACTACTACCACAGGCTGCTGCTCAGGCAGGTGCCCCCTGGCGCCGGGCGCGCGCTCGACGTGGGCTGTGGCACGGGCCGGTTCGCGGGCAGGCTCGCCGCGCGCGGCCTGGAGGTCGACGCGGTGGACCCGGACGCGGCGGTGATCGAGGCCGCGCGGCGCGACGGAGTGCGGTTCGTCCAGGGCGACGTGACGGCGATGGAGCTGCCGCTCGGGCACTACGACTACATCTCGTGCCTGGCGAGCCTGCATCACGTCCCGTTCGGGACGGTGAGCCGGCTGCGCCGGTCGCTGGCCCCTGGCGGCGTGCTCGCGGTGCTGGGGTGCTACCGCGAGAGCGCGCCCTCCGACTACCTGGTCAGCCTGGCCGCCATCCCCGTGAACGCCGCCGCCAGGCTGGCGCTGAGCCACCGCCCGGGGCCTCCCGTCACGGCGCCCGTCGCGAGGGCCGCGATGACGCTGGACGAGGTCAGGCACGAGGCGGCGGACCTGCTGCCCGGAGCGCGGATCAGGCGGCTGCTGTTCTGGCGGTATCTGCTGGTGTACGTAAGGGCGTAACCCTCCGCCAAAGGGGCGCTCGGGCCGTTCAGCGCAAGGTGTTGTCGGCCTCCAATCAGGCAGCAGCAACCATTGCGACTACCTGGTTCGCCTTTCACTGATCACCAAGCTTCCCGATGACGAGATCGCGCGATACTACGAGTCCGCCGCGATCCAGGGCGTCGAGGGCGGCAAGCTCGCCGGCCGCGCCTACGTCAGTCCGGGCGGATCTTGGCGCGCAGGCTACAAGGACGTCGTCGTCGAGTTCTTCGACGGCCCCCACCACCCCGGTTGGGATCTGCGGTGTCACTGATGGATGCGCCGTCATCGGCAGAAGCGGCACCCTGGCGTCAGCGCGGACAAACGAAAACGCCCTCCGAGAGATTCTCGGAGGGCGTTCCCTCTTGGTAGCGGGGGCAGGATTTGAACCTGCGACCTCTGGGTTATGAGCCCAGCGAGCTACCGAACTGCTCCACCCCGCGTCGGTGTGTGTCTAAAGACTATCGGCGACACGGGGCTTACGCAAATCAACGATCTACGTGCCGCCCGATGGTGTCGGGCTGCTGGTAACCGTGGACGTGTCCGTGGTCGTGGCAGTGGCAGAGGCAGAGGGCGTCGGCGAGGCCGAGGGGGTGGACGTGGGCGCCGGGCGGGCCCCCAGGTTCTGGAGGGACTTCAGGGCCTCCTCCAGGCGCTTCTGGGCCTTGCCGTACTCGTCCCAGTTCGGCGGGCTGGACTGCAGGGCCTTCTGGGCGTCCTTGTAGGCCTGTTCGGCCGCGGAGATGGCCGACTGCAGGGCGGAGTTGGTGTTGGGCTGGGTCTGCGGCGGGGTCTCGGCGGTCTCCTGCCCGGCGCCGAAGACCTGCTTGAGGGCGCCGTCGAGGGTTCTGTCGACACCGATCTTGCTGCCGAACGAGACCAGCACCCGCTGCAGGATCGGGTACGGCTCCTGGCCGCCTCCCTGCGCGACCTGGATGTAGACCGGTTCGATGTACACCAGCCCGCCCGCGTACGGCAGTGTCAGCAGGTTGCCGTACCGGACCGAGGAGGCGCCGACGCCCAGCAGGTTCAGCTCACCGGCGAAGCGACTCTGGAAGGCGTTCTGCGCCTGGCCGGGGCCCGGGGTGTTGGACGGCATCCGCAGGATGCGCAGCTTCCCGTAGTCGTTGCCCGCCGTCGAGTCGACCGCCATGAACGCCGCGAGGTTCGGGCCGGCCTTCGGCACGAACGTGGTCGTCAGGGAGAACGTCGGCTTCGAGTTCTCCCCCGGCATGGTGGTCGTCAGGTAGTAGGGCGGCTGCTTGTTCGTGTTGCCCTGCGACGGGTCGTTGGGGACGTTCCAGAAGTCCTGGCCGCTGTAGAAGGCCGCGGCGTCCTCGATGTGGTACCGCGCCAGCGTGAAGCGCTGCACCTTGAACAGGTCCTCTGGGTAGCGGATGTGGTTCTTCAGGTCGGCGCTCATCTCCGAGGCCGGCCTGATGATGCCGGGGAACACCTTGCTCCACGTCTTCAGCATCGGGTCGTTGCCGTCCCAGCCGTACAGGGTGACGGTGCCGTCGTAGGCGTCGACGGTCGCCTTCACCGAGTTCCGGATGTAGTTGATCTTGTCCTGTGGCTGCTGGGCGACCGCGCGCAGGTTCGTCGCGGTGTCGCGGGTCATGTCGCCCAGACTCTCGCTCTGGGAGTAGGGGTAGTCGTTGGACGTGGTGTAGCCGTCGAGGATCCAGGTGACACGCCCGTCGACCACCGCCGGGTAGGGGTTGCCGTCGAGCGTCAGGAACGGAGCGACCTTCTCCACCCGCTCACGCGGGTTGCGCACATAGAGGATCTTGGAGTTGTCGTTGATGTCGCCCGACAGCAGGATGTTCTTCTCGCCGTACTTGGCCGCGAAGACGAGCCGGTTGAGGAACGAGCCGACCGGGACGCCGCCCTTGCCGGTGTACGTGGTGTTCTTCTGCCCGGTGCCGCCCACTTCCGGATAGTCGAGCTCCTGCGGCTTGTTGGGATTTCCACCTGCGATGACGTAGTCGGTGACCGCCGGGCTCTCGCCGAAGTAGATCCGCGACTCCTTCAGCCCGGTCGTGCTGGCCAGCGGGCCGGTGACCGGCATGTCCTTGGCGTCGTAGTCGGGCAGGCCGCCGGAGTTGACCTCGTTGCCCGGCGCGGCCACGAAACCGTAGCCGTGCGTGTAGACCAGGGCCTTGTTGATCCAGTTGTTCTGGCCCTCGGGCGGCCCCATGAGCTCACGCACGCCGACGACGTGGTCGACCAGTTTGCCCGTGCTGTCGGGGTAACGGTCGACGTCGAGCTGGGGCGCGAAGCCGTAGAAGCCCCGGATGCGCTGCGTCTGCTCGTACGTGGCGGAGACCAGCGCGGGGTCGAGCAGCCGGACGCCGGAGACGGAGGCGTCGCCGTCGGTGCGGACCTTACTGGGGTCGGCCTCGCCGCTGTAAGGCGTGATCTCCGTGTTGGCGATGTTGTACGCCTCGCGGGTGGCCTTGATGTTGCGGTCGATGTACGCGGCCTCCTTGAGCTGCTGGTTCGGCTTGACCTGGAACTGTTCGACCAGCGCCGGGTAGACGCCGCCGATCAGGATGGCCGAGAGCACGAGCAGGCCGAAGGAGACGCCGGGCAGCATGCCGCCGGGCCGCACGACGCCGGCGAAGAACAGCACGGCGCAGATCAGCGCGATGATCGCGAGGATGGTCTTGGCCGGCAGGACGGCGTTGACGTCCGTGTAGGACGCGCCGTTGACGAACCCCCGGTCGGAGAAGACCAGCCCGAAGCGGTCGAACCAGTACGCCACCGCCTTCAGCAGGACGAAGACGCCCAGCAGGACGGACAGGTGCACCCGCGCCGCGCGGGAGGCGTGCAGCCCGGGCGACTGCAGGCGGAACCCGCCGTACAGGTAGTGCGTGATCGCCGCCAGGATGATCGAGATGATCACGGCGGTGAACAGGAAGTTCAGCACCATCCTGATGAACGGGTAGTCGAACATGAAGAAGGAGATGTCCATGCCGAACTGGGCGTCCTTCTTGCCGAAGGACTGGCCGTTCACGAACTGCAACCATGTCTGCCACTGGCCGGCGAGTGGGGAGCCCGCGAACAGCGCGAGCAGGCCCATGCCGACAATGAAGATCAGCTTGCGGTGGGGATCGAGCGCCATCCGGTAGCGGTCGGCGCCGCTGCCGCCGCCGAACATGGCGGGCCCGAACATCGGCCGCATCCGGAAGGCCAGCAGCATGTTGCCGCCCGCGATGCCGACCATCAGCACCGCTCCGATGAGGAACAGCACGATCTGGGTCAGCAGCACACCGGAGAAGACCGACGTGTAGTCGACCGCGTCGAACCACAGGTAGTCGGTATAGATCCCCGAAAAGAGGAAGAACAACGCCACAACCGCCACAACGGCGATGGCGACGGGTAGAAGCAGTCGCGGTCGGCGGGGCAATCGCATCCCCTTGCCGGCTCCTGGGGTCCGGAAGCTCAAGGCCAACCCCTCGTCGTGTTGAACAAACGGTCCGTGGTTGGCAACCTACACCGCAGGGCCAGCCATACGGCTAACGCACGGCGATCCCCAGAAGTTTCAGCTGGCAGCGCACGACGGCACAGCACCCTTGCCGGTGCGCAGCGCGTCGAGCGCCTGAACGGCCGAGTGCAGCGACTCCGCCTTGACCAGCCGCAACCCCTCGGGAACGGCTTTCAGCGCCTCCGCGCAGTTCTCGGCGGGCGTCAGGAAGATCGTGGCACCGGCCTTGCGCGCGCCCACCATCTTCTGCGCGATGCCGCCGATCGCGCCGACCTCGCCCGAGGGCGTGATCGTGCCCGTGCCCGCGATGTCCTTGCCGCCGGTGAGCGGACCGGGTGTGAGCTTGTCGAGGATGCCGAGGGAGAACATCAGCCCAGCGCTCGGCCCGCCCACGTCGCCCACGTTGATGTCGACGTCGAACGGGAACTTGTACCTGGCCTGCATCACCACGCCGACGACCGTCTTGTTCCCGGTGCCCGCAACCGTGTTGACCGTGACGTCCTGCTTCTGCGTGCCCCTGGTGATGGTGAAGACGACCGGGTCGCCGGGTTTGTGCGCCTTGACCGCTTCGCTGACGACCTCCACGTCGGTGACGGGCTTGCCGTCGACCGCGTTGATCTCGTCGCCCTTCTGCAGTTTGCCGTCGGCGGGCTTGCCCTTCTCCGTGGACATGACGCCCACCACCGTGCCGAACGGGATCTTGAGCTCGGTCAGCGCGGCGGCGGTGGCGTAGTCCTGGGAGTTGGTCATCTCGACCGTGTTCTCCTCCTCGACCTCCTTCGCGGAGCGGGCCGGAGGGAAGATCGTCTCCTCGGGGACCACCGCGACGGTCGGGTCGAGCCAGCCGCGCAGCGCGGTGAGCAGGTCGATCCGGTTGGTCGGGCCGCCCTGGTAGGCCACGGTGACCAGGTTCAGCTCGCCACTGGTCGGGTAGGTCTGCCGCCCGTTGATCGTGATGACCGGCTTCTTGTCGACCTCGCCGATCGTGTTCTCGGTCGGCCCCGGGCTGAGCACGACGTACGGAACGCGGAGGAAGGCCCCCACGACACCGAGCGTGAGCACGAGGAATCCCGCCACCAGCAGGGTCAGGGCGCGTCGTGACATGGGGATGAGCTTATTCGCAGGCACCGACCCACTCGGCCGACCCGTCGGCGAAGACCTGGTGTTTCCAGATCGGGACCTGCGACTTGACGTCGTCGATCAGCCTGCGCGACGCTCCGAACGCCTCTTCCCGGTGCGGGCAGGCGACCGCGACGATCACGGCCGTGTCGCCCAGCTCCAGGTCACCGACCCGGTGGACCGCGGCCAGCGCGGTGACCGGGAAGTCGGTGGCCACCTTCTCCGCCACCTGTCGCAGCGCCTCCTCCGCCGAGGGGTGCGCGGAGTAGGACAACCGGCTGACGGGCTTGCCGTGGTCCTGCTCGCGTACGGTGCCCACGAAGATCGTGGTGCCTCCAGCGGCGTGGTCGCCCACGGCGGCCAGCACCTCGTCCACGGAGAGCGGGGTGTCACGAATGCCCAGCAATCGGATGGCGTCCACGGACCGAGCCTACGGCAGGCGCCTCTTCTTGCGTACCTGTCGGACGATCGCCGCGGTGCCGATGACCGCGACGGTGGCGCCGGCGGCGGTCAGGGTCGCCTCCTTGACCGGCAGCCGCCTGCCGACGACGGTCGTGCGGTTCTCCCTGAGCTCCAGGACCTGCTCCAGCGCGGCCTCGTTCGACCAGGCCGGCTTCCAGCCGGCCTCGCGCAGCGCCGTGCAGTCGACGACCCACGGGTAGACGACATAGTGCAGGTCTGTGGCGGGCGCCGGGGTGATGCCGAGCCTGTGCAGGCGCTGGGCCGTGCCGAACGTGAGACCCGCCGGCAGCTCGAAGCGGCGGATGCCCGACAGCTCCTCGACCTGCTCCTGCTCCAGCCAGCCATCAGAGCCGACGGCCGCGACGCCGGTGACGACCCCGCGTGCGGCCAGTTCCAGCGCCGAGACCAGGTCGTCGACGTGGCAGAACTGCCAGCGCGGCGTGCAGCCCTTGACGGTGAGCAGCCTGGGCGACTCGAAGTGACGGGTGATCACCGTGTCGACGCCGGGACCGACGACCGCCGCCGGACGCAGCACGGTCACCTCCAGACCCGGATGGCTGCGCAGCGACCTGCGTACCAGCGCCTCGATCTCCAGGTAGTCGCCGACCACGCCGGTGTCGGGCTCGGCCGCGACGGGTGAGTCCTCCGGCAGGGGCACGTCGTTCTCGGGCGCGGCGCCGTACACCATCGCGCTCGTGACGAGCACGACACGCCGCACGCGTGCCGCGGCGCTCGCGGTGAGCACGGTCTGCGCAGCTCGCAGGTTGTACGCGCGCCGCTCAGCTGGGTCGGAGTCGACGGCGTAGTCGCCCGCGAGATGGACCAGGACGTCGATGTCCGAGATCCGGTTCGCCAAGAGCGGATCTCGGACGTCGATCACCCTCCACGTGGCTTCCTGTACGTCGCCGCGCTGCTCGTCGATGGCCACCACCCTGCGGAAATCCGCGGCGGTGACGAGCCTCGCGAGCAGCTCGCGGCCTATGCCGGAGGCGGCACCCGTGACGGCTACGACGGGTTGGCGCGGGCGTTTCGAGGTAGGCACCAGGTCCTCACTTTGCACTGATCCGCCGTAGGACGACTAACGTGGCGGATGTGGACTCCTCCATCCTGCACGAGGTAGAGCGGTGACTGACCTGCCAGGTCGCGAAAACGACCCCAACGAGAACCCGTTCGCCATGTTCGGCAACCCTGAGCAGATGGCTCAGGCGATGCGCCAGTTCGCCGACATGCTGTCGGCGCCGCAGGGTTCAGGCCCTGTCAACTGGGACATGGCCAAGAACATCGCCCGACACGCCGTGGTCGCCGAGGGCGATCCCAGCGTCATGGAGGGCGAACGCCGCCAGATCGTGGAAGCGCTACGGCTTGCCGACCTGTGGCTGAACGAGGCCACCACGCTGCCGAGCGGCGTGTCGAACCCGCAGGCGTGGAGCCGGTCGGAGTGGATCGAGAACACGGTCCCGGTGTGGCGCAAACTTTGCGAACCCATCGCCGAACGCATGGTCGAGACCATGGGCGGCTCGCTCGGCGGCGCCGGGCTGCCGCCTGAGGCCCAGCAGATGGCCGGGCCGCTGATGGGCATGCTGAAGCAGATGGGCGGCATGATGGTCGGCCAGCAGATCGGCCAGGCCCTCGGCTCACTGGCCCGCGAGGTGATCGGCACCACCGACATCGGCCTGCCGCTGTCCGACACGGCGGCGCTGCTGCCCGGCGGCGTCGCCTCGTTCAGCCAGGGCCTCGAGGTGCCGAACGACGAGATCCGGCTCTACCTGGCGCTGCGCGAGGCCGCCCACCACCGGCTGTTCCAGCACGTGCCGTGGTTGCGCTCCCATCTGCTCGGCGCCGTCGAGGAGTACGCCAGGGGCATCACGGTCGACACGTCCGCGCTGGAAGAGCAGATTCGCAGCATCGACATCAGCAACCCGGAGGCGATCCAGGAGGCGCTGAGCGGCGGCGCGCTACTCAAGCCCGAGGAGACCGAGCGGCAGAAGGCCGCGCTGGCGCGGCTGGAGACGATGCTCGCGCTGGTCGAGGGCTGGGTCGCCACGGTGGTCGACCAGGCCGCCGAGGGCAAGCTGCCGTCCGCGGGCGCGCTGGCCGAGACGGTACGGCGGCGGCGCGCGACGGGCGGCCCCGCGGAGCTGACGTTCGGCACGCTCGTCGGGCTGGAGCTGCGCCCGCGGCGGCTGCGCGAGGCGGCGGCGCTGTGGCAGGCGGTGCAGGAGGCGCGCGGCGTCGATGGGCGCGACGCGCTGTGGGGGCACCCCGACCTCATGCCGACGTCCGACGATCTCGACGATCCGGAGGCGTTCGTGCGCGGCGAGGCGGCCTGGGACATCTCGCAGTTCGAGACCAAGCCCGGCGACGAGGGCGGCGAGGGCGAGCAGCGTTGAGCCTCCACCGCGACGCGGTCGGCGTACTGAGTGGCTGGGTGGCGCCGACTCCCGCGGAAGAGGCGCTTCGCGCGGAGTTCCTCGACCACCTGGCGGCGCACGACGACGCGATGCTGCGTGGCTGCGTGCCCGGGCATCTCACGGCGACGACCGCGGTGCTGTCGCACGACGGAGCTCGGGTTCTGCTGACCCTGCACCCGAAGGCCGGGATGTGGCTGCCCATGGGCGGCCACTGCGAGATCTCCGACCTGTCCCTCGCGGACGTCGCACTGCGCGAGGCCACCGAGGAGTCCGGAATTCCCGGGCTTGAGCTGTTGCCCGGCCCGCTGGCGCTGGACAAGCACCGTGTCTGGTGCCATCCGCCGCACAGCTGGCATCTCGACGTCGAGTACGCCGCCGTGGCGCCCGCCGACGCGGAGGCCGTGATCAGCGACGAGTCGCTGGACCTGCGCTGGTTCCCCGTCGGGGAGATCCCCGAGCTGTCCGACGAGGCCACCCGCCGATTGGCCGCACGCGGACAGGCGGTTCTTACGTCAGGTTCACGCGTGATCGGCTAGAGTCCGCTGCGTCGCACCGGCACAAGGGGGGCAAATGGCGGACGTCTCGGCCGACCATTCTGTTGGCGGGACAATCGTGACCCCCGCCAGGAAGCGCGGCGCCATCGGCCGCACCATCGCCGGAACGCTGACCTGGCTCGCGGTCACCCCCCTCGCCGCCTGGGCCATCGCCCGGCTGACCGGGCTGGAGCGCGGATCGCTGGCCAGCCAGCTCATGACCGCCACGCCGTACGCGGCCGCGAGCTCGGTGGTGCCCCTGCTGATGGCGGCCGCCGGACGCAGGCGCGCCGCCACCGCTGTCGCGCTGCTCACGACGACCGCGTTCGGCTTCGCCGTACTGCCCAGGGCCCTCGGCTCCGCCGAGGCCACGACCGGCCGGCCGCTCCGCGTCCTCACCGTCAACATGCTGTTCGGACGCGCCGACGCACAGGCCATCGTCGACCTGGCCCAGCGCTACGACGCCGACGTGCTGAGCACCCAGGAGCTCACCCCCGGGGCGGTGGCGGATCTCGACGCCGCCGGCCTGAAGACGCTGATGCCGCACCGCGTGCTCCAGGACGAGTGGAGCGCGTCCGGCAGCGGCCTGTTCTCCAGACATCCGCTCACGCCGCTGGAGCACGAGATGCCGCAGGTGGGGCACCACATGCCCGCCGCGCTGATCGCGCTGCCCGGCGGCAGGCCGATCGAGTTCCTGGACGTCCACACCTTCCCGCCTCTGGGGCCCCAGGTGGCGAACTGGAACGCTGCATTCGACGCGTTCCCGCCGCCGTCCAAGGAGACGGTCCGGGTGCTGGCGGGCGACTTCAACGCCACGCTCGACCACGCGCCGATGCGGCGGCTGCTGGCTCGCGGCTACAAGGACGCGGCCGACACGGTGGGCGCCGGGCTCGTCCCGACCTGGCCGGCCAACAAGAGGGTCCCGCCGATCATCACGATCGACCACGTGCTGGTGGACGAGCGGGTCGGCGTGAAGGAGGTCTCCGTGCACACCGTGCCGCACACCGACCATCGCGCCGTGTTCGCCGTCCTCAGCGTGCCCTGAGCAGGGCGCGGGTGCTCTCCCAGCCTTCCAGGCCGGGGTCGAGACGGCCGAGGTCGTCGGGAGTGCGCAGGCGGTGCCAGCCGGGGCCGGTCGCGACCATGCGACGGCCGGGGGCCTGGGCGCGCAGCGTGGCCACCAGGTCGGGGTCGTCCAGGTCGGGGTCGGC